>CAYOBS010000241.1:1424-6017 GCA_964402305.1 uncultured Planctomycetaceae bacterium
GCTTCCCGCACGCAAGCTCCTCGACTAGGACTCGAACCTAGAACCTGGCGGTTAATCCCGGCGCGCCGGGACCCGCTCTACCGATTCAAAAGGGTCTCTCGAATCCAGCGGGCCGATTTCATTCCCTTGATCTGCCGCTCGCGTTGCATTGCGGCAGAGCGGGTCGCATGCGGCTCAGACCAAACCAGCCGCCACGGCCCCGTCTTGGCCGTGTATTTTGACTTATCTCGGGCTGGATCATTATGCTCGGCGACGCGGCTTGTCAGGTCGTCGGTGCTGCCGACGTAGAATCTGCCGTCGGCATTCACCAGCACATATACCCAAAATGAGCCGCTTCCCGCACGCAAGCTCCTCGACTAGGACTCGAACCTAGAACCTGGCGGTTAACAGCCGCCCGCTCTACCAATTGAGCTATCGAGGAATATTCGGTTTTCGTCTCTTTAGCTCATGCTCCAGCGGTTAATCCCGGCGTGCCGGGACCCGCTCTACCAATTGAGCTATCGAGGAATATTCGGTTTTCGTCTCTTTAGCTCATGCTCCAGCGGTTAATCCCGGCGTGCCGGGACCCGCTCTACCAATTGAGCTATCGAGGAATATTCGGTTTTGTTTTCTTCGCGGCCGGGGGCTTGGCGAAGAATAAAACGCCGTCGGGATTGGCCGACGGGCTTACGCCAACTGTGCATCCAGTTTAGTTTATCGGCAGGACAAGTCAATATCTTTGGTGCGACTTTGAGATCGCTTTCCGCTGTTTGGCTTTAACGGGTTCCGGGTTCCCAATAACAGGTTCCGCTGTTCCCGCCCAGGGGTTCCGCAGTTTGGCTTGGCCGGCTACGGGCTACCGGCCACCGGCTACGGGCTGCCGGCTACTGGCTTTTGCCGTTTCCGGCGCGGAACGGGCACGGCCTATGTGCGCGGAAGCACCGACGTTGTTGCGCTGGCGGCGGCGGGGTGCGGCGGGGTTACTTCGACGACTGGGGGTGCAAGGCCTCGCGGCGGACCTTAATTGCCCGGCGGCGCTGGCGGTTGCGTTCCTCGCGGCGTTTCTCGCCCTTGGTCTGGTAGAACTTCCGCGTGCGTTTGTGGCGGATGCCTTCCTCGGCCAAGGCCTTCTTGAGTCGCTTCAAGGCACGCTCTATATGCTCATCCTGTCGCGGCGTAATCTTCACACCCATGCAGCAAGTCTCCTGACCGGAAAGTCGGTCATTATACCAATTCCCGGCCGGCACTTCCAGAAATACCAGCCGATTTCAACTTTTTTTCCGCGTCGCGAGCACACCACACCCCTAGCCTCCCCCGGCCGGGATGGCCGGGCGAGCGCATGACGGCCCCGCCGCTCTTGCGACAACGCCGGTATTCTACCCCGGCCGGGCTAAAAAGCCAAGGGGGAATTTCCAACTGAGGGAATTTTCAACAGTTCTGGTCCAGACTGGCGATCCGGCTCTCGTGACGGTATAGTGTCCGGCAGGCCGCGAGTCAAGCGCAGAACCTCAGCGGAAGACTGCTCCGAAAGCACGGATGACGCAACCCAAAGAAGAAAAAGCACATCGGGTGTGGATAATCGCCGGCCCCAACGGCGCAGGCAAGACCACCTTCGCCAGACAGTTTCTGATCGATGAAGGGGACTGCCCGACATTCATCAACGCCGACCTCATAGCTGAGGGCCTATCACCGTTTCGTCCCGAAATCATGGCCGTGGAGGCTTCCCGGCTTATGCTTGAGCATGTCAGGCGCCGTGTGGCGAAGCTTGAGGATTTCGCCATCGAGACGACTTTGGCGGGTCGCGCCTATATTAACTACATCAAGCAATGGCGAAGCTTGGGCTATCATGTGAAGCTCGTGTTCCTCGAACTGCCGAATGTCGAGCTTGCGGTACAACGGGTGCGTCAACGAGCCACCCAGGGCGGCCACAATATCCCGGAAGACGACATTCGACGCCGGTTCAGACGCGGCTTGGAGAACTTTCATACAATTTATCGCCCGATCGTGGATTCATGGCAACTATACGACGCCAGCCAATGGCCGCCGGTTCTTATCGATGAGGGTTGAGTTCATGAAGCCGGATACGAAACCAGACAACGGCATGGCCGGAACCAGAAAGGCCATGATCCGAGCGGCACGACGCGCCGCCGAGATAGCTCGACAACACAACCAGCCCATCCTGTTGTGGCAAGACGGGCGAGTCGTCGAGGTCATGCCCGACGACCTGCCGCCGCTTCCTGACGAAGCCCCGAGAAAGCATCGGTCGTGAATACCTGGTTTGGCCGGGAAGAGGCCGCGAGTTTGGATCATGGGCACTAACCCAAGCACATCCATCACTTTACCTGGATCAGTGAGCGGACGTCGTGCCCGGCGAGTTTGTCCCGGCCTGGCAGGAAGCACAGTTCGATGACGAAGGCGATGCCGACAACCTCGCCGCCGAGCCTGGCAACCAGCTCAGCCGCCGCGGCCATGGTGCCGCCGGTGGCCAGGAGGTCGTCGACGAGCAGGACTTTCTCCCGCGGGCCGATGGCGTCGGCGTGGATCTCGATGGTGTCGCTGCCATATTCGAGCTGGTAGCTCTGACTGACGGTTTCGGCTGGGAGCTTGCCGGGCTTTCGGATGGGCACGAATCCGGCGCCGAGCCGCTGGGCGACGGGCGCGCCGAAGATGAAGCCGCGGCTCTCGATGCCGACGACCTTGGTGATGCCCTTGTTGGCGAACGGTTTAGCGAGGCGGTCGCAGGCCTCCTTGAACGCCTCTGGGCTTGCAAGAAGCGGGGTGATGTCCTTGAAGAGGATGCCCGGTTTGGGGAAGTCCGGCACGTCGCGGAGAAATTTTTCGAGGTCGATCATTTCTTGGTTCCAAAAAAAACAGTAGCCAGTAGCCGGTAGCCGGTAGTCGGCAGTCCCGGCTCGCCGGGATAGCCGGTACAGGTCGCTTGTCACGCGTATTTCGGTTGCTTCGTCGCGGTGACAGGATACCGCGATTATGCCCGGAGTGGAACCCGGATATTGGGTTTTGAAGTGAGTATCCCGAGGTATCCCGAAGTATCCCGAGGATTCGCCGCGACCTGTTGGTCGCGACTCATCCGTCGGGCCTTAGAGTGATTGATGGTTCCGGGTTCCAGGTTCCGGGCCTGCCTGCTGGCAGGCAGGTTCCGCCGTTTCTTCTCCCGGCTACCGGCTACCAATTTCCGGCTACCGTCTTGGTCAGGACATTTCCTCGACGAGCGCGTTGAGTTCGGACAGGGCCTTCTTTTCGAGCTGGCGGACGCGTTCGCGGGTCAGGCCGATGATTTCGCCGATCTCCTTGAAGGTCCGTTGCGGCCCCTCGTAGCCGTCCAGGCCGTAGCGGAGTTCGAGGATTCGCCGTTCCCGCGGCTCGACTTTTCCCAGCAGCTTGGCCACCATCGGGCGGACGGCGGCGTCCATGAGGTGCTGGTCGGGCGCATCGCCGGCTTTGTCGGCCAGGATTTCAGCCAGGGCGTGGGTCTCGTCGGTGCCCATCTGGCCGGGGGAGTTGACAGCCAGGAGGCCCTGGCGGATTATCTCGGCCTTTTTGCGGGAGATTTTCAAGGACTTGGCCATCTCCTGCGTAGTCGGGGGCCGGCCCAGGGCGGCTTCGAGGTCTCGCGAGGCCTTTCGCCACTTGCCGATCAGCTTGACGAGGTAGGCCGGGATGTGAATAGGCTGGCCTGCGTTTATCATGGCCCGCTTGATGGCCTGCTTGATCCACCACGCGGCGTAGGTGCTGAACCGCACGCCGGCGTCGGGGTCGAACTCCTCGACGGCCCGAAGCAGGCCAAGGTTTCCCTCAGCCACGAGGTCGCCGAGCGTCATGCCGGGGTTTGAGTACTCCTTGGCGATCTTGATCACGAGGCGCAAGTTGGCGTGGATCATCTGTTCGCGGGCGATCACGTCGGAGTGCTCTCGAATCCGCCGGGCGAGTTGTTTTTCCTGCTCGGCCGACAGAAGCGGAGTGGACCTGATCTGATCGAGATACCAGCCCAGCGCTGTCTTGGTGTTAGCGGCGGTGCCCATCGTGCCCTCCGGTCAAAAAGTAGTTAGGAAGAAGTAGTTAGGAAGTCGGAAGTCGGAAGTCGGAAGTCGGAAGTCGGAAGTAGGAAGTCGGAAGTCGGAAGTAGGAAGTAGGAAGTCGGAAGTCGGACAAGCCCGGCAGGCAGCAGGGTTGGGCGACAACCCTCGCCCTCGTCCTTGTCCTTGTTCCTCGTTCTCGTCCTCGGCTTTTCATGTTTCCAGGCGAACCGAAGGTTCATGTGCCATTGTTTCTATCGCATCCGGCGTACGCCTGCCGGACGCGATTGATCCGCGGTTGATCCACAAATGACTTCGGAATGTTTCGGGGGGTACTTAAGCAAGCATCGAGGGATAGGGGCTCACATCTGCATGGTGCGACAGCGCACGGGCATAAAAAGGCCCCGTCGCCCTTGAGGGTGACGGGGCCTTGTATTGTCTTTGCCGCTCGCTGAAGCGAGCAGGCCTCGGAGCACGGGCATCCGCGCCTGACTTCTTACTTCCTACTTCCTACTTCTTACTTCCTACTTCTGACTTCTGACTTCTGACTTCTGACTTCTGACTTCTGACTTCTGACTTC
>CAYOBS010000242.1:0-4448 GCA_964402305.1 uncultured Planctomycetaceae bacterium
GGCTTATGATCCGCAGGGGCATCTCGGCCGGGCGGATGTCGATGACGTCGCCGGCAGTCTCCTTCGCAGTTCACACTTCCTACTTCTTACTTCCCCTCCGCCAGCAGTTTCTCCAGCCGGTCGAGGCCCTTGTCGATCTCCTGCATGCTTGTGGCGAAGCTCAGTCGGACGCAGCGGTCCTCGCCGAAGGCGTCGCCGGGCACAATCGCCACGCGGGCGCCTTCCAGGCAGGCCCGGGTGAAGGTCATCGAGCCGTCAACTTTCACGCCGCCGATGGTCCGGCCGAAGTGGCGGCTGACATCCGGGAAGCAGTAGAAAGCGCCGGTCGGCTCGACGCAGGTGACGCCGGGCAGGGCGATGAGCCGTTTGTGGAGATGCCTTCCGCGGGCCTCGAACGCCGAGCGCATGGCCTCGATGGTCGCGGGGGCTTTGGGGTTGGTGTAGGCTTCGTAGGCCCCGGCCACCGCGAAGCTCACCGGGTTGGTCGTCTCGTGGCTCATCAGGCGGTCGATCGCGCCGATGACGTCCTTTGGCCCGACGGCCCAGCCCAGTCGCCAGCCCGTCATCGAGAACGCCTTGGCCAGGCCGTTGAAGATAATCAGGCGGTCGGCGAGGCGCGGCTCGACGGCCGCCATCGAGCAGAACTTCGTGTCGCCGTAGACGAGGTTCTCGTATATCTCATCCGAAAAGACGGCCAGGCCGGTCTTGAGGATCGCCTCGCCCAGCGCGGCCAGCTCGTCGCGCGAGTAGGTAACGCCGGTGGGGTTGCCGGGCGAGTTGAGGACGATGATTTTTGCGTCGCCGGCCAGGTCGTGTACCTGGCGCGGGGTGATCTTGAATCCGCTTTCCGGGCTGGTGGGCATGGCCACGGGCACGCCTCCGGCGAGCTTGACCTGTTCGGGATAGCTCACCCAGTACGGCGCGGGGATGAGGACTTTGTCGCCGGGGTTCAGCAGCACCTGGAATGCGTCGTAGAGCGCGTGCTTTCCGCCGAACGTCACGGCCACCTGGTCGGGCGAGGCCGTCACGGCGTTGTCGCGGGCGAGCTTGTCGCAGATGGCCTGCTTGAGGGCCTTGAGCTTGCGCGGGTTGTACTTGGTGTCCCCGGCGTCGAGTGCGGCCTTGGCGGCGTCCTTGATGAACCGCGGCGTGTCGAAGTCCGGCTCGCCGGCGCCGAAGCTGACCACGTCGATTCCCTCGGCCTTCATCTGCTGGGCGCGGGTGGTGATGGCCACCGTCGCGCTGGCGGGTATGGAGATTATGCGGTCGGAAAGTTTCACTCGTTGTTCCTCGTTCCTAAGAAAAGCGGGCGGACCGGTGCTCGTCGGCGCCGGCCGCCCGCTGTAATCCGATGGAGTCCGCCGCCGGATCAGTCGGCCTTGGCCTTGGTCGGGACGTAACCGATGAGGTCCATGAACCGCCTGCTGCTGATAACCGGAATCTTCATGCCGAGTGCGGCGTCCTTGATCTGCTGGTAGCGGTTGTAGTCTTTCAGCCGCTCCTGGTAGAGGTCCCATTCTTCCTGCGGGGCGGTATCATCGGGCTTTTTCGGCTTGACCGGGGCCTCGCCGAGAACGACGAAGTCGGTTTCGATGCTCAGGTCCTTGACGAGGTTTCCGCCGTAACGGCGGATGAGTTCCTTGATCGCCTTGTTCCCGACCGGGGTCGCCTCGCCGGTGCTGTTGAGGTCGAAGTTGCCCTCGACGAGCAGATTGTAGCTTCTCAGCGAATCGAAGACCAGGTTAGCCACCAGGTCGCCGGCTATGATCGGGCTGTCCTTGGTCTGCTGGATGATCCGCGCCTCGCAGACGTTCGGGCTGACGTTGAGGACTTCCACCACGCCCTTGCCCTTGCCGCTCTGGGGTATGCCGGTATACGGATAGACGGAGAACTGCAGGCCTTCGGTCACGCGGTCCTTGGCGCCGATGTCCAGGTATGCCATCCCCTCGGCCGGCGCCAAGGAGACGACCTTGCCGTCAGACCGGAAGACGACCTGCTCGGTGTCGATCGTGCGAGGGTCTAATTTCTTCAACAACTCTTTATACTGCACTATCGCCAAATCCCTCTCTCGCGTGCGGGTCTCCAGATCCTTGCCCACAGCCGCCATCTGCGTGCGGAGTTCCGCGCCGGTCTGGTCGAAAGTCTTTTTGATCTCTTCGAGCTTGGCGTCGCTCTGCTGGGAGAAGGCCGTGTACTTCGCCTCACTCGCGGCGAACTGGCTGGCCTTCTGGGCAAGCTGATCCGTGAAGTCCTTCTTGGCGGCGGCTAGTTCTCCCTGGGCCTTGGTCACATCCGCCCTGAGTTGCTCGGCGCCGGTCTTCAACTTGCCGATATCGGTTTCCTTGACGCCAAGCTGGGAATTGAAGTCCACCATGTGCGCCAGCAGCCCGTGCCGCGCCGGCGGGTTGACGGCCTGGAAGGTCTGCTCGATCCGCTGCCTGGCCTCTTCGAACGTGCTGTTCGGCGAGCCGGTGATGTCGCCGGCCAGCGAGGCGACCTGCCCCCTCAACTGCGCAACCACCGTCTGGGCAACCCCGCCGGTCTGCCTGGCCTTGTCATACTGGCGGATCATGTCCCCGATTTCCGGGAGCTTCTTCAGGTCCTCACTGATGAGTTGCCTCTCGGTTTGCCGGAGCAGCACCAGTTGCTCCTCGGCCGTGTTGAACTTGTTGAAGAACAACACCGCGAACACCGTCGCGAAGATGAAGAGAATGACGAAGACTATCAGAAGATACGGGGGCGTGCGCCGCTGCACTACGCGTGCCATGCGTCTACTCCTATCCTAGAGGGCATCCACCACTCATTGACGAAACCAGACTCACCGGGCCCGGCCACGGAACTTGGGCCGCGCCCCGGAAAACGCAATCTCGATGGCCCCGCCGCCACAACCACGACCCGGGCGGCTGCCATGGAGTACAAGTATGAACAAGTCGCCCGACATTCTCACCCACTTTTTCTTCCGAAAACGTCGTAATCGCGCGGGACGAATCACCTGCCTAGTTTCTGGCGGAGCAGACGCTGGACCTCCGCGGGCTGGGCCGCGGAGCCTGATCGCTGCATCACCTGGCCCATGAGGAAGCCGAAAGCCCGCTTCTCCTTTTTGCCGCCCTCCATAACGTCTTTAACCGCCTGGGGGTTAGAAGCCACAGCCTCGTCCACCCACGCCGCGATGGCGCTGACGTCCGTCATCGCAAGCAGGCCCTGCACCTGGGCTATCCGGGCCGCGGAAGCGTGCGTCTCGATCATCCGGTCGAATACCTTCGCCGCCGAAGTGGCGTTGACCCGGCCATCAGAAAGCATTATTGCCAGCTCCGCAAGTTGAGCGGATGTGACGCCGATTTCCGAGATCGTGCAGTCTCGCTCGTTGGCGATTGCCGCGCCCCGGCCCAGAAGAAGGTTCGTGCATCGCCTGGCGTCCGCCCCGGCCGCGACGGCCTCGTCGAGCAGCGCGCCGGTCGCGGCGTCCTGCGTCAGGGCGTCGGCCTCCTTGATCGTCAGGCCGTAGGCGCTGATGTACCGCTCGCGCCTGGCCAGCGGCAGTTCGCCGATCTGCCCGGCCACCAACTGCCGCCAGGCGTCGTCGACGGCCACCGGCACGAGGTCCGGGTCCGGGAAGTAGCGGTAGTCGTGGCTCTCCTCCTTCTCGCGCTGGAAGACCGTCACGCCGCGAACATCGTCGTAGCCGCGATTCTGCTTGTCCTTCTTGCCCAGCACGTAGCCTTCCCGATCCGCCTGCCACTGCTCGTACTGGCGGGCGATCTCGTACTCGACCGTCCGCTCCAGGGACCGGAAGCTGTTGAGGTTCTTGACCTCCGTGATGGGCGTCTTGTACAGCCGCCCGCCTCGCTCGACGTGCAGGTTGATGTTGGGCTCGAACCGCATGTGGCCCATCTGCATGTTGGCCTGGCTGACTCCCAGCCAGCGGACCAGCCGGTGCATGCCGCGGCAGTAGGCCATCACCTCCTCGACGGTGTTCATGTCCGGCTGCGAGACGATCTCCAGCAGCGGCACACCCGCCCGGTTGAGGTCCACGCTTGTGTGCGATGGGTTGTCGTGGATGTTCTTGCCTGCATCCTCCTCCAGGTGCGCCCGCAGGATGCGGATCCGGCGGGTCGTGCCGTCGGAAAGGGCGATCTCCAGCGAGCCGTTGCGGCTCAGCGGCATGTCGTACTGGCTGATCTGGTAGTTCTTCGGCAGGTCCGGGTAGTAGTAGCTCTTGCGGTCCCACTTGGTAAGCGGCGCCACCTCGCAGCCCAGCGCCAGGCCGACCTTCATCGCCAACTCGACCGCGCGGGCGTTCATCACCGGAAGCGCACCCGGCATGCCCAGGCAGACCGGGCACACGTTGGTGTTGGGCTTGTCGCCGAAGCCGTTGCGGCAGCGGCAGAACATCTTCGTCGCCGTCGCAAGCTCAACGTGAATCTCCAGCCCGATCACCGCCTTGACCT
>CAYOBS010000242.1:4548-6006 GCA_964402305.1 uncultured Planctomycetaceae bacterium
TCAGTGCATGCCGACGTCCAGCAGCACCATCAATGCCGCCGCCAATATACACACGATAACGAAGCTGCTGAAGCACGCGATTGCTGTTTTCATCGCGCCGGCGGCCTCATCCTGACGATGCCCGTCAAGCCGCGACGCCGCCAGCAAGGCCGCCTCGACGGCCAGAATCGCCAGCAGCGCCGCCAGCGACGGGCCCGGCACAAGATAGCCTCCGGAGTATGCGATGCCCGGCGTGAGAAGCGTCGGGCGAATAAACGCCGAGACCAGCACCACGTTGTAGACCAGCCAGAGCAACACCACAGCCAACCGGCGAGCCGGCCAGATGACCAATATGTTCAACAGGCTGCCAATCAGTAAAACGATCACGCCGATTTCACTTTCCCTTTGGCAACACTCTCTGTCGCCCCCCTTGGGGGCCTAAGGCCTTCGGGGCTCTTCTTGTTTTGTTGCCATTGTCCGGGGGCTTACGCCCAATGGCACTAAATCAGAATCTCACATCGAAGGTCCGGTATCGGCCCGAGGCCGGGGCCGACTGCTCGGTCTTGCGGTCCACGTAGTCCGCCATCCGCCACGACAACGCCTCGACGAACGAGTCGATCTCGGCCTTGCCGCCCTCGACGACGCACTCGACGCCGCCATCGGGCATGTTGCGGACATAGCCGCCCACGGCATAGTCGCGGGCCGTCCGGCAGGCGGTGTACCGGAACCCGACGCCCTGCACGCGGCCAAAAAACCGGATTGTCCTTTGCTCTGATGGTGATGTCATGGCTGCTGTTATTCTACGCGGCAAGTGGCGCCTTGGCAAAGCTGGAGCCAGAAGAAGGTCCTAGGTCATAGCTCTTAGGTCTTAGGGAAAAGAGGAAGGCGGCCTTGTCACCCTGCTGCCCATTACCTTGAGCCAAGACCTATGACCTTCTTCTTCTGCCGTTCCCTAGGACCTATGACCTAAGACCTATGACCTTCTTTTGGTGTTTGGTGTTTGGTGTTTGACTGCGATAATGCGGGGCGGCAGAATAACCTGCACGACATCGGGAGCAAGGCAATGACGACCGGCCAACGAATCATCAAGAGAGCCATTATTCCCATCGGCGGACTCGGCACGAGAATGGGGCCGATCGCAAAGGCCGTGCCCAAAAGCATGTTCCCGCTGGTTGACTGCCGGGGCAGGCTTCGACCGCTGCTGCACCACGCCTGCATGGAGGCCTCCGCCGCCGGGATCGACAGCGTCGCGGTCGTCGCCAACCCCCAGCAGATCGACCCGCTGCACCGCTACTTCACCGCCGCCGGCAAGGAATCCGCCGCGGAGCTGCCGGTGAACATCGACTTTCTTTCCCAGCCGCAGCCCCGCGGCCTGGGCGACGCGGTGATGCTGGCCGAGTACTACGCCGCCGGCGAGCCGTTCATGATGCTGCTGGGCGACCACGCGTGGGTATCCGACGATCGCTCCCGGCCAAGCGC
>CAYOBS010000243.1:0-5989 GCA_964402305.1 uncultured Planctomycetaceae bacterium
AAATGGGGGGACACCATACTGATTATTCTGTCGTGCCAAGGGGGGGGGGGGGGGGTCGTTCTGGGGGCGGCAATGAGTGTCGCCGTCGGCGGCGGGCGGCGAATCGCCGGCAGGCCGGGAACTACCGGCAGGCAGATCCTAAACAAGCACCAAACCTGCCTGCCGGCAGGGAGGTCACAAATTACAAATCACAAATCACAAACAAGGACCAAATTGCAAAAGCCAAACCTGCCTGCCGGCAGGCAGGTTCCAAACAAGAGGTCAACTTCTTCGGGTCATCAGCCGATATCTGGGGACAGATATCTGGGGACACCATACGCATTTCCCGCAAGTCCTGATATCTGGGGACACCATACCATCTTCCGCACGTCCGGGGTAATAGCAATTCCCTACGCTTTTGCCACCTGGCGTTTGAGGAACGCGAGGCCGTCGATTGCCAGTTTGTCGGCGGATTCGTAGATCGGCCGCCATATGCACGCGGCTGCGCAGAGGTCAACGATCCCCGTGGCGAAACTCTCGATGGTGACCCATCCTTCGTAGCGGATTTCCTTTAGGGCCGCGAAGATTTTCTTCCAGCGGACCTGCCCCGTGCCGAGCTCGCCGCGGTCGGACTCCGAGGCGTGGAAATGCCCCAGCAGGCCGCCCGTCTGGCGGATCGCGGCGGCGGTGTCCTTCTCCTCGATGTTGCCGTGGAACGTGTCGAGCTGGACCTTCAGGTGGTCGCTGCCGACGGCCTGGACCATCGCCACCGCGTCGGCGGCGGTGTTGAGCACGTGCGTCTCGAAGCGGTTGAGAGGCTCGATGGCCAGCATCACGCCGGCGCCGCCGGCATGTTCCGCGGCGGCGGCAAGGCCCTCGACGCACCACTTCCACTCATCGTCCGACCTGGCCCGGCCTGTCAGGCAGCGCACGGGCGCGTACAGCGGCCCGGCCATGACTTTGCCGCCCATCTCTGCCGTCAGGTCGGCCATCCGCCGCAGCCTGGCCAGCCCGGCCTGGCGCTGGGCGGGGTCGGCCGCACAGAGGCTGCCGTCCGGCGCCAGCACGCAGCAGCTCGTCACGCCGACGCCGGCGGCCTCGCACGCCGCCCGCGTGGCCGGGGCGTCAAGGACGTCCAGGTCGTTGAAGGGAACCTCCACGCCGTCGAAGCCCATCTCAGCCACCTTGGCGACAAGGTCGAGCTTCTCGCGCGAAAACGTGGGCGTGTAGACCAGCAGGTTCAGGCCGAAACGAACGCCCCCGGCGCCCTTGTGAACCTTGCCCGAGCCGCGATTCTTCTTAGTCTTAGACATGGCCAATTCTCCTTCAGGTCAGCTTTAGGTCAGCTTAATGTCAGCTTAATGTCAAAAAACGCTGCAAGCGAAAGGACGACACCGGCTTTGGATTCTAGGCCCCCCGCAGCCACCGGTCAAGGGGCAAGGGGCGCATTCAAGGGGCGCATTGTCATCCGGAGCGTGACGTCGACGACGCGGGCGCATGAAAAAGCGCCGTCGCGGGGACGGCGCTTTTTGCCGTTTGTGATCCGCCTCGCGGCGGGTCTTAGACCTTGCGGACGTTGATGGCCTTGGGGCCCTTGGGACCCTGGGTCATCTCGAACGTCACGGCCTCGCCCTCGGCGAGGGTCTTGAAGCCTTCGCCCTGGATGTCGCCGTGGTGGACGAACGCGTCGGTGCCATCGTCAGACGTGATGAACCCGAAGCCCTTGGTCTCGTTGAACCACTTCACCTTACCTGTTGCCATAACTGTGCTCTTTCCAAATCAGCAGATGGGATTCGCTAGCGTTATCATCCAAGCAAACATCTCCGCGACGGTGAAGTGAAAACATTCACGTTGCCGGAAAACCCGGGTGCAAGCCGCAAACGACGACGGTTGCCAGCCGCGTCTGCCGGCGACGTGAGGAACCTTTCCGCAACGGCCGCCGGCCCAATCAAGGGTACATGCTCACGTGTCGGTTGAAGAAAGTCAAGAATATTCCGCAACTTCGCGCAGATCGCGCCGATTTACTTGAAAACGCCCCCAGCCGTTTGCTAGTATGACGCAGGTCAGTGGATTCCGGCGGACAGGCCGAGCCAGCCGCGACGCCGCTTCAGAGGCGCCGTCAGGGCCTCGAGCGCCAGGCCCGTAAGCCGGGCAAGCAGCGTGCTTTTCGCCGCAGTGGAGAAGCGAGGTGAGTCAGACCAGGACATCCCAACTCGCGTCGTGCGTGTCGCGGAGCACGGGCGTGGACGTGGCCGAGTGCTACCAGTGCGGCAAATGCACGGCCGGCTGCCCTATGGCCGCTTACATGGACATGTCGCCCAACCAGGTGATGCGTCTGGTCCAGATCGGCGACGAGGCCGCGACCGAGGCGCTGCTGGGCAGTTCGGCCATCTGGGCCTGCGCCGGCTGCCTGACCTGCACGCAGCGTTGCCCGCGCGAGTTGGACCCGGCGGCCGTCATGGACTGTCTCCGCGAGATGTCCTACAGCCAGGGCAAGGCGTCCAAGTTGGCGCGGAAGATCGTGGCGTTCCACAAGGCGTTCCTCAAGTCGGTGGAAAGCTGCGGGCGGATGAATGAGTTCCCGCTGGTCCGGAATTACAAGATTGCCAGCCTGGACCTTTTCAGTGACGTGGGACTGGCGCCGCTGATGGTGGTCCGCGGCAAGCTGCACCTCAAGTCGCAAAAGGTGCGCGGCAAGGCGGAGGTCCGCCGGATCTTCGCCGCGTGCAGGGAGGGGCGCCGATGAAGGTGATCGGGTATTACCCCGGATGCTCCCTGCATGGGGGCGGCCGGGAACTGGACATGTCCCTCCGCGCGGTCTGCCGCGTGGCGGGAGTTGAGCTTCGCGAGGTGGACGACTGGAGCTGCTGCGGCGCCACGGCCGCCCACAACCTCAGCCACGAACTGGCCGTGGCGCTGCCTTGCCGCAACCTGGCGCTGGCGGAGGAACAGGGCCTGAGCGAGCTGCTGGCCCCGTGCGCGGCGTGCTTCTCGCGGCTCAAGGGCACGCACGTGCGCCTGGCCCGCAGCGCGGAGTTGGCAGGCAGGATGCGGGAGATCACCGGCCACGACTATCGCGGCACGGTGCGTGTGCTCAATCTCAACGAATTCGTGGCTCGCCTGCTGGCCGAGGGACTCGGAGCGAAACTGACCAGCCCGCTGGCGCTGAAGGTGGCGGCCTACTACGGCTGCCTGCTGAGCCGGGGCCAGGACATTGTCGAGGGCCAGGACGCCGAGAACCCCGACGGCATGGAGGCGGCTCTCCAGGCCGCCGGCTGCCAGGTGGTTGACTGGAACCTCGCAACCGAGTGCTGCGGCGGGGGCTTCAGCATGTCGCTGACGGCGGCGGTGACGAGCCTGTCGGGGGCGATCCTCCGCGACGCCCGAGCGTCCGGGGCCGAGGCGATCGTGACGGCCTGCCCGATGTGCCACAGCAACCTGGACATGCGGCAGAAGGGCATGGGCGATTTCGACGGCGCCGCCCGGATGCCTGTGCTGTATCTGACGGAGGTGCTGGGCCTGGCGGCCGGGCTGGAGCCCAAGGCACTGGGGCTGAACCTGCACTTCACCGATGCGATGTCAGTGGCCTCGGCCCGGCAGGTGCAGCCGGCGGAAGGGAGCCGCTGACATGGCGCGAGTGGGTGTGTTCATCTGTCATTGCGGCGAGAATATCGGCCGGACGGTGGATTGCGCCGCCGTCGCCTCCGAAGCGGGCAAGATGTCCGGCGTGGCGGTGGCCGTAGACTACAAGTACATGTGCTCCGACCCGGGCCAGGGGATGATTCGCAATGCCGTTGCCGAGCACAAGCTCACCGGCGTGGTGGTGGCGGCGTGCAGCCCGCGAATGCACGAGGTTACATTCCGCCGCGCGGCCGCCCAGGCGGGGCTAAACCCCTATCTGCTTGAGATGGCCAATCTCCGCGAGCATTGCTCGTGGGTTCATGACGATCGTGCCGCCGCCACGGCAAAGGCTATCGACCTGGTCCGCGTCATGGTCGAGAAGGTCAAGCGCAACCGTGCTCTGCTGCCGGTGCGGGTACACATCGAGCCGACGGCCATGGTCGTCGGCGGGGGCATCGCGGGCATCCAGGCGGCACTGGACATCGCCGCCGGCGGCAAGAAGGTGATCCTGGTCGAGAAAAGCCCATCGATCGGCGGTCACATGGCCCGGCTGAGCGAGACGTTCCCGACGCTGGATTGCAGCCAGTGCATCCTGACGCCGCGGATGGTGGAGGCCGCCAGCCACCCGAACATCACGCTGATGACCTACTGCGAGGTCGCGGCGGTCGAGGGCTTCGTGGGCAACTTCCAGGTCACCATCCGCCGCAAGGCGCGGTACGTGGACGTGGCCAAGTGTACCGGCTGCGGCGACTGCGCCACCAAGTGCCCGCAGAAGAAGATTCCCAACGAGTTCGACGCCAAGCTCGGCACGCGCACGGCCATCTACACCCCGTTCCCCCAGGCCGTGCCCAACAAGCCCGTCATCGACGCCGAGCACTGCATAAAGCTGACCAAGGGCAAGTGCGGCCTGTGCGCCAAGGTCTGCACGCGCGGAGCGATCAACTTTGAGGACAAGGACGAACTGGTGCAGGTGAAGGTGGGGGCGATCGTCCTGGCGACGGGCTTTGAGCTTTGGGACCACTCGGCCTACGGCGAGTACGGCGGCGGGCGGCTGGCGGACGTGATCGACGGCTTCGCGTTCGAGCGGCTTGCCTCGGCCAGCGGGCCGACAGAGGGGCGGATCCAGCGCCCCAGCGACCAGGCCGAGCCGAAGACCGTCGTGTTCATCCAGTGCTGCGGCAGCCGCGACGAGAAGATCGGCAAGGCGTACTGCTCGAAGATCTGCTGCATGTATACCGCCAAGCACGCCATGCTCTACCGGCACAAGGTTCACGACGGGCGGGCGGTGGTGTTCTACATGGACATCCGCGCGGCGGGCAAAGGCTACGAGGAGTTCGTCCGCCGCGCGATCGAGGCCGACGGCGCCGAGTACATCCGCGGGCGCGTCAGCAAAGTCTATCGCCGTAGCGACGGCAAGCTGATCGTCCGCGGGGCCGACACGCTGGCCGGGCGGGCGATGACGGTGGAGGCGGACATGGTGGTTCTTGCCGACGCGGTTGTGCCGCGCAGCGGCTCGGAAAAGCTCGCCCAGATGCTGGGCGTGCCGTACGACGGCGACGGGTTCTACAGCGAGGCTCACCCGAAGCTGCGGCCGGTGGAGACCGCGGCGGCGGGCGTGTTCCTGGCCGGGGCGTGCCAGGCCCCCAAGGACATCCCCGACTCGGTTGCCCAGGCGTCGGCGGCGGCGGCCAAGGTGCTGGGCCTGCTGTCCAGCGACGAGTTGGAGCGCGAGCCGATCATCGCCCGCGTCAACAGCCAGACCTGCGTTCATTGTCGGGCGTGCATCAGCGCCTGCCCGTACCGGGCGATCGAGGACGCGGCCCTGCCGGCCAGGCCGGGCGCCCCCGTCGTCCAGGTCGCCCGCGTCAACGAGGGCCTCTGCCAGGGCTGCGGGACGTGCGTGGCCCTGTGTCGCAGCCACAGCATCGACCTGGACGGCTTCACCGACGAGCAGATTTTCGCCGAGATCGCCACGCTGGAGTAAGGGCCGCAAGCCCGGTCAAGACAACGGTTAGTCCAACGCATGGAACAGACAAAAGCCAACACCAAGACGACGCCGGATGCCTCAGCCGAGACCTTCGAGCCGCGGATCGTGGCGTTCGTGTGCAACTGGTGTACCTACGCCGGGGCCGACCTGGCCGGCACCAGCCGCATGCAGTACGCCCCAAACGTGCGGATCATCAAGCTGCCCTGCACGGGGCGGATCGACCCGATATTCATCCTGAAGGCCTTCGAGGGCGGCGCCGACGCCGTGCTGGTCAGCGGCTGCCATCCCGGCGACTGCCACTACACCAGCGGCAACTACCACGCCCGCCGACGCTGGGCAGTGTTCCACAAGCTGCTGGACTTCACCGGCATCGACCCAGGCCGGCTGCACTTCAGTTGGGTC
>CAYOBS010000244.1:0-5982 GCA_964402305.1 uncultured Planctomycetaceae bacterium
AATATCTCCACAGGGGTTATCCCAAAACAGATACCGTCAGATACTGGAACTTCGGGCTAGGCTGTCCGAGCCTTTCAGGCTCCAGAAGGAAGAATCCAAAGGCTTATCTTCATGCCATTCGTGACTGTCCCTAAGTTTTCCTGTATACTGTCGGCCATGAATTGGCGCCGGGCTATTCGAATCGCTCTGCCGATCATGCAGTACCTGGTTGTTGCCGGGGCAAACTTCATATTCCTTGTTCTGGTGCTTGCTGTTTTTTCGGCCTGTCTCTTTGTAGCTGGTCTTGCGGTGGGCGACCTGGGTGGACCATTGTGGCCGCTGCTGGCTCTGGCCGCCGCGCTGATTTATGCGGTTGTGGCTACTATCATCGTGATCCCGCTTTGCCTGATGCTGGAAATCGCCTTACGGCGGCGGCTGCTGCGATGGGCCTGGACGGTTGTGCCGGGCGTGATGGTGATTGTGTTGTGCGGAGCTACGGCGGTCTCTATCCTACTGCTGGGTCTGCTCCCCAACCCTGCCCAGACGCCCCCGGCCGGCCCACTCGTCAATACGTGTGCCGCCCTGCTGGTAACCTGGTTGGTGCTGTGCCCGATATTCTCGTTCTGGACAGGGCTGCGCGTATGCCACCGGATTTTCAACGGAATCGGGCGGTTGTCCAAGATGCTTTCTCCCGGGATTCGGTAGAGTCGAGATGTGGCGCGGTGGCAGTAGGATCGGGGAGTAGCCGTTGGTAATGGGCGACAGTCACCCATTTCGGAGGCACATAGTAAGCGGCTGTCCCTGGTTTTCTTCAGGGCCATTGGCGGCTGCTCCTGTTTCCCCGTTTGGAATTTGCTGTTTTGCCGTTTGGTCCTTGTTTGGACCTGCCTGCCGGCAGGCAGGCCTTGGTGCTTGTTATTTGGTGCTTGCCGTCTGGTCCTTCCTTGGACCTGCCTGCCGGCAGGCAGGCCTTGCCGCTCGTCATTTGGTCTTGCCCGCCCCGGACGGATTTCCCGTCCCGGTCGGATTGCCCGTCGTATCGGGCTTCTTGGCGGGCTCGGGCGGAGTCTTGGGCTGCTGGGCCGGGAGGGCCTTGAGCACGTCCTGGGCGTAGGCGCGGAGCAGGCTCTCATTCTGGATGGACTTGACAAGCTTCTGGGCGTACGTCCTGGCCTTGTCGAACTGCTGGTCGTTGTAATAGAGGAACGTGGCGAGGAACTCGAGCCTCTGACGGGCCTCGGGGCTGGCGGTCTTTACCCGCTCATCCAGCAGGTCGAGCTGCTTGCGGATGACTTCGGCATTCATGACAGCCGGCAGGTCTATGCGTGCCTTGGACAGCATCGGGAACATCTGTACGGCCCGCTCGATCTCGTAGGATGCGCTGAGCGACTCGCCGGCGCCAAGCAGGCTCAGGCCCCTGCCTATCCGCGCCAGGGGATTTCGCTTGTCCTGATAGCTTGCCGTCTCATAGGCGTAGGCCGCGTCGTAATACTGGTTGGCGCGCAGTTGCTCGCCGGCCAGGGCCATCTGGACGTTGAAGAGATCCTTGCTTTCGCCGGCCAGGGCGTGAAGGACCATCGACCTGCCGCCCTGGTCCTCGACCAGTGCGCCCACAACCGGGCCGGTCTGGATCGGCGCCGCCGCGCCCCGCTGGGGCGCCAGGCCGGCAGCCACGAGGGCTTGTTCCCTGCGGCTATCCCGGTCGCGGCGGAGAGTTACCAGCATGTCCATGAACACATCCTGGTTTCTGACCGGCATGGCGGGCAGTTTCTGGATCGACCCGCCAAGTGCCGCCTGGGCGCCGGGCTGGTTGGCGTCCTGCTGGCCGGGCGCGGCGATCGGGCTGGGCTGCCCCTGGCCAAGCGGCGATGCGCCCGGCACGGCGGCGTCCAGCTTGTCCGTTATCATGCCTTCCCGCCGCTGTGGCTGCCTCTGGGCGACGATTTGTTCGGGATGGGCTTGGAGGTACAACTCGCGGGCCAGTTCAGCCTGCTGCTGCCCGCCGGAAACGCCGAACATGCCGCCTGCCGGCATGGCGTTAGTCGCCAGCGCAGGCTCCAGCCGCACCGGCGTGCCGAGAATGGTCGCAGCGTTCGACATCGCCCCGCCCGCGACAAGCGTCGGTTGGGCGCCGGGCAGGGTCCGCGAAACCCCCGGCATCATCGTCCGCGCGCCGCGATTGGCTTCGCTGGTCCGGTAATCGGCCATCGCATCCACGTAAAGCTGCTGGCCAAGAGACGTAGCCGACGGAACCGTCGCAATCGGAACGTTCGAGCCAGGCGCCGCGCGCCCGGCCAGGATAGAGTTGAGTCCCAGAACCGTCTGGCCTCGACTGTAATACGGCGACGGCAGATACGTCTGCCCGCCAAGGGCCTGCGAGAGGTCCATCGACCGACGGTTGAAGTCCGACTGGACAGCCGACGGCACGTTGGTCCGCAACTGGTCGCCCGAATTGTAACCCGGCGAGCCATGGAAATAGGCCAGCCCGGAGACCTGGCCGGTCACGTAGAGCTGGCTGTTGATCTGGGCCTGGGGCGTTTCAGAATTGTACCGCGAACCCAACGCGGGACTTGCGTCAAGCTCCCGCCCGTCCTGCGTCGGAAGCACCTGCCCACGGGCGGAAGCGACAAAAACCAACAGCCCCGCCGCCAGGGCCACGCGGATTGTTCGACCGGCGTTTTTCATAATCGCGCCCTCAATGTATTTGACACCTCAGGCGCCGCCGAGTTCCCGGGATTCCGAAGAATTCCCGGCGACGCCTTCATCGTCAAAAAGCCGCAACCGGCCATCGAGTGTATCACACTGCGCTTCGGATCGCCAGTATCCCCTTCTGGGGCTGCCGCTGCGCCGCGGCTTTGCCCGCGCCTTCACCAGGCGGGACGCTATTCTGGCGCCTTTAGATCGTCTGTTTCCACGCATTTTCGATTTCCTCCGACTGGAACCTTTCTTTTCTTGATTATCGGCCCTTCCGGGCGGCCTCGTGAACGGGCCTGACTAATTGTATGCGCCCCGCCGGGCGGCCATTTGCCCCCGGCAGGCGGCGGCGGCATGGCCCTATTGCGGATTGCGGATTGCGGATTGCGGATTGTCTGGGCGAATATCTTCCGGGAAAGAAATCCGCCCCTCGACTTCGCTCGGGACAATCCGCGATCCGCAATGGCGACCGCGATCTCGCATCACGACATCGATCCACCGCGGTGGAACGTGTCGCTCCTGCCAGATAGGCAGGTCGCTCACCGCCCCGCGTGGCCCAATGCGAGGCAGGGTCGAAAAGAAAATGCCCTTGTTCCTATAATCCAGGTATGGCCCATTGCCGATGTAAGACGAGGCCGACGCGCGTTACGCGCACCGGGAACAGGGCGGGCGCTTATGCCTGGGCGCCTGCCAGGGTCGAACCGTGACCATACGGAAAAGCAGTAGCAGAATATGCGACCACTGAGGATGTTCACAATCGAGCCGTCGCTGCCCGAGCAGCTTGCCCCCCTGACGGAACTGGCCCATAACCTCTGGTGGTGCTGGCAGGGCGACGTGCTCGAGCTGTTCCGCCGGATGGACAGCCAGGGCTGGGAGGACTACTATCACAATCCCGTTGCCATGCTGGGGCGGATTCCTCAGGAGCGCTTGGCCGAACTGGCCGCCGATGACGGCTTCCTCGCCCACCTCCAGCGTGCCCACCGAAGCCTGAAAGACTATCTTTCCGCGGTCGGCTGGTGGCGCAAAACCTATGGCGGCGACCGCACGCCCCAGGTAGCGTACTTCTGCGCCGAGTTCGGCATAAGTGAGTGCCTGCCGATCTACTCCGGCGGCCTGGGCGTCCTGGCCGGCGACCACCTCAAGAGCGCCAGCGAGCTCGATCTGCCCCTGGTGGCCGTGGGACTTCTCTACCAGCAGGGCTACTTCCGCCAGCGCCTCAACGCCGACGGATGGCAGCTCGAGCTGTTCCCGCGCAACGACTTCCACAACATGCCCGTCACCCTTTGCCGCAACAAGGACGGCTCGCCGCTGTTCATCGAGGTCGAAATGTGCAACCGCGCCGTCAGGGCGCAGGTCTGGGTCGCCAACATCGGGCGAATCCCCCTCTACCTGCTGGATACCAACGTCCCGGAAAACTCGCCCGAGGATCGCCACATCACCGCGCAGCTCTACGGCGGCGACCAGGAAATGAGAATCCGCCAGGAAATCCTCCTGGGTATCGGCGGCGTCAGGATGCTCAAGGCGCTGGGAATCAATCCCAAGGCCTATCACATGAACGAGGGGCACTCGGCTTTCCTCAGCCTCGACCGGTGCCGGCTTCTGATGGCCGAGCAGGGAATAAGCTTCAACGAGGCCTGCGAGGCTGTCCGGGCGTCAAACATCTTCACCACGCACACCCCTGTGCCGGCCGGCAACGACGCCTTCGAGCCCTGGCTGATCGAGAAATACTTCTCCAACTACTGGCCGCAGCTTGGCATCAGCCGGGAGGAGTTCTTCGCCCTCGGCAGGCAGGAGCCTAACAACAAGGAAGAGCCGCTCAACCTCACCGTGCTTGCCCTGCGGATGAGCGGCTATCACAACGGCGTCAGCGAGTTGCACGGCGCCGTCAGCCGCAAGCTGTGGGCGAACGTCTGGCCGGGGCTGCCGGTCGATGAGGTGCCCATCGGGCACATCACCAACGGCATCCACACGCGGACGTTCCTCAGCCACGACATGGCGGCCGTGTACGACCGGTATCTCGGCCCGGACTGGCAGGAAAAGCCCGCCGACATGACCGTATGGAAGGCCGTGGACACCATCCCCGACACCGAGCTGTGGCGCACGCACGAACAGCGCCGCGAGCGGCTGGTGGTGTTCGCCAGGCGGCACTTCCGCCAGCAACTGCTCAAGCGCGGCGCCGGGGCGAGCGAACTGGCGATCGCCGATGAAATACTCGACCCCGAGGCCCTGACGATCGGCTTCGCCCGCAGGTTCGCCACGTACAAGCGAGCGAACCTCATCCTGGCCGACCCGGACCGCCTGGCAAAGCTGCTGGGCAACCCCAGCAGGCCCGTGCAGATCGTCTTCGCCGGAAAGGCCCACCCCCGCGACAACCCCGGCAAGGACCTCATCCGGCAGATCGTCCACGCCGCCCGCAAGGAACCGTTCAGCAGGTCGCTGGTCTTCCTGGAAGACTACGACATAAACGTCGCCCGCTACCTCGTGCAGGGAGTGGACGTCTGGCTCAACACGCCCCTGAGGCCAATGGAGGCCTCGGGCACCAGCGGGATGAAGGCAGCCGCAAACGGCGCGCTGAACCTGTCGATCCCGGACGGCTGGTGGGCCGAGGGCTATGAACACGACGTCGGATGGGCCATCGGCTCCGGCGAGAACTACGACGACCTCGAATACCAGAACAAGGTCGAAAGCCAGGCCCTCTACGACCTGCTGGAGAAGGAAGTCGTCCCGCTGTTCTACGAACGCGGGGCCGACAAGCTCCCCCACGGGTGGATCAAGAAGATGAAGCGGACCATGAGCAAGCTCGCCCCCGTCTACAACACCAACCGAATGGTCCGCCAGTACGCCGAAAGGTTCTATGTCAACGCCGCCGCCAGGTGGGAGAAGCTTACCGCCAACGACATGGCGGAAACCCGCAACCTGGCCGCGTGGAAAACACGGTTCCGCCAAAACTTCTCTTCCATGCGGGTCGAGAGCGTCACCGACGACATGGCCGGGCGGGGCGCGCAGGTCGGCCGGGACATACGCGTCGAGGCCGTCATAGACACCGGCGCCCTCGAGCCCAAGGACATCCTCGTGGAACTCTACCACGGGCCGCTCGACGAGGACGGCCAACTCCACACAGGCCAGGCCATTGAGATGCAGCTCGCCGCCGCGCTGGAAAACCGCAAGGTGAAGTACACCGTCGCCATGCCCTGCACGCGAAGCGGCATGACGGGATACACCGTCCGAGTCCTGCCCCATCACCCCGACATGGCCGACCCGAGGGACATGGGGCTGGTCCGATGGGTTTGAAGTCTGAAGTCTGAAGTC
>CAYOBS010000245.1:0-5931 GCA_964402305.1 uncultured Planctomycetaceae bacterium
ATCTTCCTGAGTCTCAGTTCAAGAACGCCGTTGTTGTACGAGGATTGTATGCCCTCCTTCTCCACACAGGCGGGCAGCAGCACTTCCGCATGATACACGTGATCCCCTTTCGTTGAAATCGTCAACACATCACCGTTGACCTGGTAGGCGATATCGCCTTGGGCAACCCCGGGCAATTCGGCGATCACCCGGATCATGTTTCCTTCCTCCAGGACATCGACCACAGGCTCCCTGTCTTCCTCGACGGCCATGCCCTCCTTGGTCTTATGGATGTTCCCGAACGGCTGGACCTTGACACCGCGGCCCTCGCCGCCCGCCATCGTCCGGATGGAAAAGCCGAAGATGCCCTTGCCCTTCTCGCCCAGCCCTGGGACGCTGAACTCGCCGGTCCGGCTGATCCCTTCGGAGTCCTTCAGTTTCCCGGCCGCCTCGACCAGCTTCTGTATCCCCTCGAAAATTCCACCCAATCCGAACCCGACGGGGGCCTGGGCTTCCGGCTTCTTCTGCTTTTGGTCTTTTCTGGCCATGATATTCTCCTCGCAAGAGTTATTTGAAGTTCCGCGCAACAGCGCGATCGCGCCATCCGCCATCGCCTGCCTTAGTCCGTCTTTCCACTATGTTGTCAGTAGTCCTTCACAATTGAATCTGCGGGTGCCACCCCCAAGCGTCTTGTGCTTGGGGGTGCTCGGATAACACCCCCAAGCCGCGCTTGGGGGTGGCACCGAACTCACATCTTGAACTGTGAAGGACTACTAGGCTGCTCGGCCTCGTGCGCCAATACATACAGCGGCCGGCTTGATTGCCGCGCTGAGCTTTTTCAAGGAAGCTTCCAGGTCCTTGCCTGACGCGGCGATTATTTCGGTTTCGCCGCCGGCCAGGGCGTCTCGCACAGCCGAGACGGCTGTTTCGGCGGCCTCCTGGAGAAGCTGCGCGGATAGGGCCTGGGCAGGGGCCTGGGCGGGGGCAATCCGGGACGCTTCGTCAATAAGCTGCTCTGCCGCCCGGATCAGGTTTTCGGCCCGGATGGCTGCCTCGATCTCTTCCCGTTTGCGCCGGTCGGCTTCCATTGCCGTTCGGCTGTCCGCCAGCAGTCGGCCAACGGTCTCCTCGGAGGGTCTCACGGCCACCTCGACGCGAATGCGCCTGGACGTGTCGGTTTGCAGATCGGTGGCCGACACGTGAATGATGCCGTTGGCGTCGATGTCGAAAACAACCTCGACCTTGGCCTCGCCGCGGACCTGGGGTGTAATGCCGACCAGGTCAAACTCGCCCAGGGCCATGTTGTCGGCGGCCATCTCTCGCTCTCCCTGAAGGACGTGTACTTCCATGACCGTCTGATCATCCCGTGCATTGGTGAACAACCGGCTGTTCCTTGTCGGAACGGGGGTGTTTCGTTCGATCACTCGCGCGAAAAGCCCGCCCTGGGTCTCGATCCCCAACGACAGCGGCGTAACATCCACCAGGGTAACCTTCCGGACCTGCCCGGCCAGGACTCCGGCCTGAATGGCCGCTCCCAGCGCAACGACCTTGTCCGGGTCAACGTGTCCGTATGGCTCTATGCCCGTGATCTGCCTGGCAAGCCTTCGGACCGCGGGCATCCGGGTCATCCCGCCGACCAGCACGACCCGGTCCAAGTCCATGGGGTCAAGCCCCGCATCGGCCATCGCGCGTTGCGCCGGGGCCGCCATTTTCTCCGTGAGGTCGGCCGTGGCGGCCTCGAAGGCATCACGAGTCACCGTCACCACACACCGGCTGCCGTGGCCGAAGGAATGAGGCAGGACCACGGACGCCTCGACATCGCTTGAGAGCTTGATCTTGGCTTCTTCCGCCAGTTGGCGAAGGAGCCGCTGGCAGGCCGGGTCGCCGGTGAGGTCCACGTGCCATTGCTCGCAAAAACGCTCCGCCAGCATCTCGGCGAGGCGCTGATCGTAGTCATCCCCGCCGAGCCGCGTGTTGCCGTTGACGGCCTTGACCTCAAAGACGCCGTCGCCGAGTTCCAGGATCGACACGTCGAACGTCCCGCCCCCCAGGTCCCAGACCAGGATGGTGTGCGCCTTCTCCATGTCCAGGCCGTAGGCCAGCGCCGCCGCCGTCGGCTCGTTCACCAGCCGCACCACCTCCAGGCCGGCGATGGATGCGGCGTCCTTGGTCGCCCGGCGCTGGCTGTCGTTGAAGTATGCGGGAACTGTAACGACGGCTCGCTCGACGGACTCGCCCAGGTAGGTCTCGGCGTCCGCTTTGAGTTTTTCGAGGATCATGGCCGAGATCTCGACAGGCGTGTAAGCCCGGCCATCAACCTTCACCACGTAGTCGGAGCCCATCTGTCGCTTGATGGAGGAAACGACCATCTCGGGGGCGCCGCCGCCTGCGCAGGTGCTACCCATTCGCCGCTTGACGGAGAATACCGTCCTGAGGGGATTGGCGACGGCCTGCGCCCTTGCGATTCGACCCACCCATCTGCGGTCATCACGGGCAAAGGCCACCACGGACGGCGTCAGCGCCTCGCCCTCCATGTTGGGGATGATGACGGGCCGGCCGTCCTTCATGTACGCCGCCAGTGAGTTGGTGGTGCCCAAATCAATGCCTATGATCGGTCCCATTCCGCACGTTCCTTGCCGTAAGGCCTTTTGCAAAAGGCTTGTCCGCTTCGGGCGCCCCTGCCGTTGCCGGGCCGCCCGATTCTCACTTCATTCACGCCGATGTGATGCTGCCCACTTCCATGCCAGGTTGTAGCCGGCCCTGATGGCGCTCTCGCAGGATTTCTCGCTGGCTGGGCGGCACGGCCCGAATGGCCTCGTCCCAATCCGATAAGATGCCGTATTTCAGCAGGGTTTCGGTGCCGGCCACCGCCACACTCAACGTCGCGCCGATCAGCGGAATGCCCGCCAGTGAGATGACCAGATCCGCTCGCAGGAACAGTCCCCTGTCCAGGACTCTGTCCAACAGGTCCACGATCGTTGCGCGGCGATACGCTTTGGGAAGCTCGGGTTCCATAATCCCTGATCCTTGCTCGGCAACAGGATGCCTTGGGGTTCACCCGCCGACGAAACTGTACGGCGGCCAAGGACCCGTGAATCGCACACGGATGCCCGCGGTCTCTTGAATCTCGTCCAGTACGCGACCCAGCTCCTTGCCGCCATCGGGCATCAGGCAGGAGAGGTTCAGGAGCATCTGCATGCCGCCGTCGTCCTTCTTGAGCTTCTCGACGCGCACATCGTCCACGCATCGGCGGATGCGCGCGTAGAAATCCTGGGCGAACAGGTCGGCTTGCGTTTCCATTCCGGCCCGGATGATCTTGGCCAGCTTCTGCTGAAGAAGATGAGCCATGCCTTTGGGTTTCTCGCGGGCCTCATCCTGTATCTTGCGGAGCTCATCATCGCTCTGAACCAGCGACGCCGCGATCGCCTGGCGATCCCAGAGCACCTGGACTCCGTATTCGGCCTTGCCCGCGAGCCGCTCGAGCAACTGGGTGAACCGCTCTCGCTTCTCGTCCAGCCAACCCCTGAGCGCCACGATGGCCCCGCCGTCAAGTCCGCCGCGCACGATGACGTCGAACGCCATCGGCAAGACGGTCCCGAAAGCCTTCGTCGCCGCGCGCACGACGCTCTGATGGGCCATCACCCAGCCCTCCAGGACCTGAGGATCCTGGGACTGGTACGGCTGGGCCGGGCAGTTGTGAACGATGGCGCGGATGTCCCCGCTGGCCACGGTATAAACCATCTGCCCATCCAGCCCGATCGGGCCGAGCAGGCAACTGCCGTCGCCGCGAGCCACGCAGTAGACGTACAAGGCGTCCTGCGCGACGGCCGGCGGATTGCCTTGGTCTTTTGTTGCAAAAATCATCGTCTCGCCCCCACAGGCTCCAGGCCCCCGGCGGCGACCAATTCGTCGCGCCACGTGCCCGGGTCGATCGCTCGCCGGACCACGTCATTGACGATGTCGTCCAGGCCGTCACGAACCGACTGGACGGCCTGTTCAAGTCCCTGCTCTCGCTTGATGCCCTCGATGGCAAGGTCCAGGTCCGCAAGGGCAACCCCAAGACGTTCGACTTCCTCGTCGCTGAGCGAGCCTGACTCGATTCGTCGCGTGGCCTGGTTCTGGAGGGCGTCCCGGAGGATTTCCACCACCGCCAACACCAAGCCCAGAACGCCGTTTTTCAAGCTGTCTTGGTCTATGTCGATCATTGCTTGCTCGCCTTCCTTATTTGGATGTTCAGGATGCCGTTAGCCAAGGACATCTCCGGCTTGCCGGCCACCTCGCAAGGCAGTTCGATCCGTTGGAGGCCCCCACGGTGGGCGGCCTCGATGGATACCAACAGCACCGTGCCCTCCATAGAAACGGTGATGTCCTCCGCCTTCAGTCCCGGGGCTTCCGCCAGAACGACGATCTTGCTGCCTTCGTCGAAGACGTCGACGTGAAGCTGCGCGGGCGTTTCAGGGCTGATATGGACTTTTTGCAAAAAGGGCGGCCGAGGCTGTCGGTACTTGCCGCGCCGGCCATCTTTTCCAAGGGGCTTTTTACAAAAGGCTTCGCCGGCTCCTGTCGAAGCGGGCCGTCCAGGCCGTCCGCGCCGCACGGATGGGGGTATGCCCATCTGGCGGCGACCGAGGTTGCCGGCGATTCCCAAGGAGGCCCGGTTAAGCGGTTGCTCCTTGAACTTGCGTTTGACTTCCTCGTCGATAGCGGCAAGGCGCTGCTGAAACTCCGGCATCTGCGACGCGCTCTTGATCAACCCTCCCAGGCCCGGCACAATTCTCCCAAGAGCGGCTGCAATGCCCTCCGCCAACCCCTCCGTTTTGGCGTGGGGTTCCGCGGCGCCTTCTTCCAGGTTGCGGACTTTATCCTTCAACTGTCGTATCTCCTCCAGGAGTTCTCCCCTGGTTTTTCTGCCTGGTTGTTCATGTGACATTGTCAGTGGCCCTCTATTCGTCACGGCGGCGAGGGGCGAGCCAACACATGCTTTCGGAAATCCCTAAGATGCCGCCGCCAGCTTCTTGATCCTGGCGGGCATCCAGTCGCACCAGGGGCAGCCCCGCGACAGAAGCTCCGCCTGGGCGGACCGTTTGCCGCATTGCGGGCAGTCATCCTTGATTACCACAGCCTGTTTCCATGCCTCGGTGTCGAGGTTCGATCCTGCCGGCAGCGCAAGGCCGTACTTGGCCGCGGTCTCCAGGGAGGCAAGCACCGCCCGGATCCTGATGCTCAGCAGCTCGACGCCGGCCAGGGACACCGCGATGTCGGCGTTGATCACCAGGCCCTTGTCGAGCACCCGGTCGATTACGTCGGCGAGCGTGTCGGCCCGGCCGGAATGCTCCATGCCTTGCTTGGCGGGGATCATCCTAAGCCTCCTCATCCGCGCCGGCCGTCATCGCCACCACTTCCGCCCGCCGGCGCATTCCGACGCGCGTGAAGTCCTGAACGTAGCCCTCGCCATCCACGGTCAGTTCGTAAGTGGCCAGGATGTCCTGGGAGTCGGGTATGGAGTTCTTCTCCACCACCTCCACCTGCACGCACCAGCCGGATTTGTCTTTCCGGACCGAGACCGTGCTGCCCACCTTCAGGCCGGTGAGATCGTGAAGCTGTTCCCGCGCCCTTGTGACCAAGTCCAGCAATGCCATTGTCATGAGTCTGCTCCTTTCGGGCAGAAGCGAGTGTTTTTTTACAAACAAGCCTTCTGCCTGGATTCCTTGTACTTGTGGATTTCGTTCAGCCGGCGCATCAACGCGTTTTCCTGTTTGATGTACTCATCCTCGCCGATTTGCTCCAGTTCCAGCCGGGTTTGAAGGTCCAGCAGCCGCTCACGGATGACGGATTCGTCCGTGACTTCCGCCAGGGCCTGATCGTACAGTGTCCGGCCGATCCAGGTAACGAACTTGCACGGGGCCAGGAGGATGTCGTCGAGGATGAATGCCATGTTCAGTCGTCCCAGGT
>CAYOBS010000246.1:0-5925 GCA_964402305.1 uncultured Planctomycetaceae bacterium
ATTCGGCCAGAATCGTCAACAGCGGCAATCCTATCAACATTGACACCAACAACCAGAATGTGATCTTCCTTAGTATCCTGGCCAATAGCAACACCGGCGGCCTGGCCAAATTCGGCTCGGGTTCACTGACCTTCGCGGGGAACATCTCGAATCTTTACACCGGCACCAACGTGTTGAATGCCGGCTCGTGGATCCTCGATAACACCGGGCCGCTCAACAATAACCCCGATCGAATTGTCGATGGTTCGGCGCTGCAACTCAATAATAACGGCAATTTCATCTACCTAGGTTCCGATGACCCCTTAACCGACTCGACGGAAACCATCGGGGGCATCAGCGGCGGCGGAACCGCGGTCCTCACCGTGGCCTTCGGCGGGACGAATTTGGCAACCCTCACGGCCGCCGGCTTTTCACACTCCGCCACGAACGGAACCATTCTGGTCAACGGCGTCAATCTTGGCAAGAATGACACTGGTATCACCAGCGTGGGCAAGATTATCCTGACTGCGCCACCGACGCTGACCGGCACCTCGAACGCCCTGCCGTCAGGCGTCAACCCCGGCGTCACGGACACCAGGATCGTTCCCTTCCTGCTCGGGGAATCCACCGGCGGCTTTGGCACCGCGACGGGAACTGCCAATACGTTCGTCACCTATGCCGCCGGTTCCGGCCTGCGGCCCTTGGATCCGGCCAATGAATTCGCGAACAACGTCGTCACGGTAGCCCAGAACACGTACATCACGGCAAACACCGCCTCCAGCGCCACCGTCCCGATCAACTCGCTGGTGATCAACGGCGGCAACCTCACGATCAGCGCCGGCACCACGCTGACCAACACCAGCGGGGCAACGCTCTTTGCCTCGACCACCTCGACCAATGCCATCCAGTCAATCGGAATTCTCGCCCACGGCTCGGCCGAAGCCCAGGTGTCGGTCAATTCCGGCGTCACGGGCACGATCGCCACGCGCATCACCGGGACCGGCGGCCTGACCAAGTCCGGGGCGGGCACGCTGAACCTCAGCGCCGT
Organism: uncultured Planctomycetaceae bacterium; assembly: GCA_964402305.1. GTDB lineage: Bacteria > Planctomycetota > Phycisphaerae > SM23-33 > SM23-33 > JAUWQU01. Next base: position 1,028 of record CAYOBS010000246.1, read on the forward strand.
CAACACGATCACGGGCTCATTCGGCGTGGAAGGCGGGGGTACCGTGAATCTAACCCAAGCCAACAACTTTACGAACGGCAATTATAACATCGGCATCGACTCCGCGGGCAACACCCTGAATGTCACGGGTTCAGGCACGCTGTTTACGACCACGAACGGGAATGGCATTTATATCGGCTCCGGAGTGTATGGCAATAACACGGTGGACATTTCCTCCACAATGAGCGGCGGCTCACCGTCCATCAAGATGTATCAGCTCTATTTGGGTGGGCAGTCCTCGTCGAATAACGCCATGATTCTTCGCAACGGCGCTAATTTGCGTCTTGCAGCCGTCAGCAACTCGACCTGGGACATAGGCCAATGGGCAGGCGCCAATAGCAATTCCCTCATCGTTACCGGGGCCGGCACGGAGTTGAGCCGTCTTGGAGCGCAGGGTTCGGCGATTCAGATCGGCAACGGCGGCAGCAATAACAGCCTGACCTTGAGCGCGGGCGCTCACGCGTATATCAAGGGGATTATCCTGGGTGCCGCCTCCGGATCCAACAACAACTCCTTCACGATCACCGGCCTGGGCACATGGTTCGATAACGCGGATAACCCAGCCCAGCTTTCCTTCACTATCGGCACGGCCCCTTACTCGTCAAACAACACGATGACCATCGGGGATCAGGCCATCGCCACCATTGATAACAGCGGCGGCCAGACCAGCCGGCGATGGGCCATCGGGTTAAACAACGGCTGCGATAACAATTCGCTGGTGATCGGCGGGGTCAGAAATGGCCTTGGCTCGCAGTTGAGGATCAACCACGTCCAACCCTGGGTCATCGGCGGCAACATTGGCAGCAATAGCGTCGTCGACACCAATGCCAAGGACAACCATCTGGATATCATTTGCGGCGGCTCACTCACTTACACGACGGCTACCCTGAGCGGCACTTCCCTGTATCTCATGGGTATTGACACCACGTTCAATCTGGGCAACGGCTTTAACATCAGCACGGCCAGGATTGGCGCCACGGCCGGGTTCGTCTCGGGAGTCTTCCTGCAGAATTTGGACTCGCGCCTGAACTTCGACAGCGGCCGGTTGATCGCCGGTCAGGACGGCGCGCTGGTTTCCGGATTGGGTCAAATCCAACTCAACGGCCGGGCTTACATCTCCACGGATCAATCTGCCAGCGCGATCAGCACGGTGATCGCCGGTGGCAGCAGCCTGACCAAGGAAGGCGTCGGCACGCTCATCCTTTCCGCCACGAACACCTATACCGGCGGGACGATCGTCAATGCCGGCACGCTGGCCCTGGATTACACCGTTGCGGGGGACAAGCTGGCCGATGCGGGCGCCCTGACCCTGGGCGGCGGCACGGTGGACCTGCGAAACGGAGCCGCCGCGTACACGGAAATCATCGCCTCCACCTCGCTGGCCGCCGGCAGGAGCGGCGTAACCCAAACCAGCGGTTTCTCGATCCTGCGAATGAACACCATTACCCCTGGCGTCGGCATCGTCAACTTCGGCGCAGGCAGCATCGCCGGCGCCAATATCGCCAGCACCAGCAATCCCAACGACGGCAGCGACGGCGGCGGCATTCTCGGCCCCTGGGCAACCTGGGGAACCGTGGGCGGCACCGATTGGGCGACCAATTCCGGCACCGTTGAGGGCGGCGGGAACAATTACATCGCCACCTACGCCCCCGCCGGCTACACCAACTACGACGCGCTTGGCAGCGTGATCCTCAACGGCCCCACCAACAACGTCCGCTTGAACTCGGCGTTCGGCGCAGGCAACATCACCCTTGGTTCGAATCCCACGACCGTCAACACCATCCTGCAAAGCACCACCACTGCCGCCACGGTTGTTACCGCGTTAACGGCGCTGGCCACCAACGGCATTATGATCGGCACGGGCTCGGCATCGTTGACCATCGGCGTGAATGCCGGGGATGGCAGCCTGACGACGGCCGCCGCCGGCGCCATCGCCGGTGCTAACCTCGTGCTCAACAATAACAGTGCTACCGCAAGTCTTACAATCAACGCCCCCATCCTCGCCAATGGCGGCTCCGGCCTGGCCACGGCGGGCTCTGTGACCCTCAACGGCGTCAATACTTACACCGGCCCGACGGGCGTCGGCGGCGCCCTGACCATCGGCGGGGCCGGCCAGTTGGGCGGCGGCTTATACGCCGGCGCGATCGACATCAGCGCCGGGGCGTCGTTGACCATGAACAGTACCGCCAACCATATCCTCAGCGGCGTGATCAGCGGCGACGGCGCCTTCACCCAGTCGGGTGGTACAGGCATCACGACGCTCGGCATCCCGCTAGGCGGCAATACCTACACCGGCGTCACGACCGTCAACTCGGGCACTCTGATAGTCGGAAACCCCACCGCCTTTGGCCCGGCCACCACCGCTTCGCTGGCCTTCGGTGCCGGCAGCATCGGCAGAGTCCAGTTGAATGGCAACAGCATCACCGTGATCCGTCTGAACACCGATGCCACCACGGTCGGCAACCCGATCATCGAGAGCGGTTCGGCCACGTCCGGGACCGATACCCTGACCGTGAACACCATCCCTGCCGCCAACAACAGCCCCACCAACAGCCAATTCGGCAACAACAGCAACACCTACGCCGGCATCCTCCAGGATGGTGTAATTGGAGGCTGCAAGCTGGCCTTGGTCAAGAATGGCACTGGAGATCTCAAGCTCTCCGGCCTCAACACCTACAGCGGCGGCACGACGGTCAATGGCGGCACCATCACGCTGGCCAACCAGACCGGCTTCGGCACCGGAAACGTGTTCCTGGCCAGCACGACCATGATCCAGCAGACCGGTTTCGACGGCAGCACCTCGGCTGGGGCCATCGCCAATACGATCACTTTGGGTGGCGGCGATGCTCTGAGCGGTGGTGAAGTGCTCTTCAACATCCCATCCACCGGTTTCAGCAACATGTGGCTGACTGGAGACGTCTCGGGCACCGGCAGGATGAGGGTGATCAGCGATGCCGGCGGCCGGGCGCTGACCCTCAGCGGGGCCAAGACCTTCACCGGCGGCATCGTTCAATCGAGCGGATCGATCAATGTGAACGGGACTCAGACCAACCAGTATCCCACCATCCAGATTGACGACGTCGGTTCGCTGGGCACGGGGACATTCCACGCCCTCATCAACGGCTCAAGCACTACCATTGGCGTGCTGAGGCCGATTGCCGACCTGTCCGCCATCGCGGGCGTGACAAACGCCTTCGCCATTGGCAATGCTTCGCGCCTCGTTGTGAACGCCGACGTTTTAAACCACCTGCAACTCTCCGGCGTGATCGCTGGTGACGGCAACCTGTTCAAGACCGGTTCGGCCACGCTGATACTCTCCGGCGCGAACACCTATGTCGGCACGACGACGATCAACGGCGGCACCCTCCAGGCGAACAACGCCACCGCGTTGGGCCTCGACGGAACCATCACCTTCGGCGGCGGCACGCTCCAGTTTACCATTGCGAGTGCCGGCCAGGATTGGGCCACGCGGATCAGGAACAGCACCAGCGCCGGCATCATCAGGCTCGACACGAACGGTCAGAATGTGACCTTCGCCGGCGCGATCGCCGCCAGCAACACCGCCGGCCTGACCAAGCTGGGCAACGGCACGCTGACCCTCACCGGCGTCAATCTCTATACCGGAACGACGACCGTCACTACGGGCACGCTGCTGGTCAATAACCCCGGTTCGCTGGCTGTGGGCAGCCCGGTGATCGTCAACAGCGGCGCCACCCTGGGCGGCGACGGCACGATCTACGGCCCGGTCACCGTGGTTGCCGGCGGCATCCTCGCTCCGGGCGCCAGCGCCGGCACGCTGAACGTCGGCACGGTGGCAATCCCCAGCAGCGTCACGATGGATGCCAACGCCATCTACAAGTGGGAGTTCGACGGCACGAGGGGCGACACGGTTGCCGTCCGGGGTGATTTGACGCTCACTTCCGGCTGGAAGCTCGCGCTTGCGGGTAGCGGCACGCCCGCGATCGGCGCGGAGTACGACCTGTTCACCTACACCAACACGTTCTATGGCACTATCGCGGCCAACATCATCGCCAGCCCCGCCGGTTGGCCGGACGCCACGATCTGCAAGGACGACACAACGCCCGGAGCCCGGCAGATCTACCTGAGGTTCAGCCTGCGCGGCGACACCGACGACGATGGCGTGGTTGACGCGGCCGACTACATCACGGTGAAGCGGAACTTCGGCATGACGGGCGCCCAGTGGGCGCAGGGCGACTTCAGCGGCGGCGGCACGGTCGACTGGTACGACCTTCAGATTCTGATGGCCAGCTTCGGCACCCGCGGCGTCGGCGGCGCGCCCGCGGCCCCGGAGCCCGGCTCCGTGATGTTGCTCATGTTCGCTACGGCGGCGCTGCTCCGCCGCAGGTCCTGTCTTCGACCCTGCCCTCGGCCGTGAGCTCGGGCCGAACGGAAGCTCAGACCCGAAGGGAGCGCAGTCGAAGGGGCGGCGAGCCATTATCGGCAGGACCGGTCGATAAACACCACGCCGCGGCAAGCCCGGCGACCTGCCTTCGCTGAAGTCGCCGACGCTCCATAGCTTTGGCGACGGAGCGCTACGGCAGGCAGGCTCACTGGCAAGTCTTTGGGACCCCTAACGGGGATGCCCGTGCCGCTTCCTTGCCGTGCGTCCCGCCGATTCTCCCCGCCACGCACGTTGCACTTGGCCGAGAAGCTGGTATGATCCCCGCAATACGCCGGGGCGTAGCTCAGCTTGGCTAGAGCGGCCCTTAGGGCAGGCCGGAGGTTCAAGACTGGTAAATGCGAAGTGACGACGAAGTAGACCGGGGCGTAGCTCAGCTTGGCTAGAGCGCGTGCTTTGGGAGCACGAAGTCGCAGGTTCAAATCCTGTCGCCCCGAGT
>CAYOBS010000247.1:0-1737 GCA_964402305.1 uncultured Planctomycetaceae bacterium
GCCAACGGGCTGCCGCTTGACGGCATGGAGAACAATACGATCCGCGTGCTGGTCGTCGACGACGATCCTGCCATCGTGGATCTGTTTGTCGATGTTCTCCAGGCCGATGGGCGGTTCGACGTGGCAACCGCCCAGACCGGCTACGACGCCGGCGTGCTGACCACTCAGTTCAGGCCGGACATAGTCGTGCTGGACTACATGCTGCCGGACATCAACGGCACCGTCGTCTGCCGCACCATCCGCGACAACCCGGAGTTGTCAAGCATTCGAATCCTGGCGATCTCGGGCGTGGTCAATCCGGCGGAGGTCGAGGAGCTCATGAAGGCCGGGGCCGACGACTTCATCAAGAAGCCGTTCAACATTGAGAACGTTATCGAGCGGATCATCAAGCTGGTTCGCGGCCGCTGAGAATCCGAACCGAGCATCGAGTTGCGGGCGGACTCGGAGGAAGTTCTATCTTGCTTCAGGGAAACATAACTCTGCACGACCTGGACGTCATCGTGCGGCAGGCCGACGACCTGCCGGCCTTGCCGGCGGCGGTCTGGCGGGTGCTGGAGCTGACGGCGCCGGAAGTCGCCGGCGTATCGGACCTGGCCGACGTGATTGATGAAGTAATCCGCGTCCTGTCCGCCGACGTTGCTTTGGCGTCGCGGCTGATCTGGCTAGCCAACACCTCGGCCGGGCGGGCTGTGCGGACCGTCTCAGCCGCGGCAAAAGTCCTTGGCATCGAGGCGGTTCGGGCCGCGGTGCTCAGCAACAAGGTTTGCGAGGACATCGGCGGCGCCGAGACGGCCCAGTCCGGCCCGCCGCGCCGAAGGCACAATGGTCGCGGCCTCGATTGCCGGGCGCTGTGGCGCCACAGCCTGGCTGTCGCCTGGGCCACGCGCCTGCTGGCGGAGCGGCTCGATATGCCCATCGACGGCGAGGAGGCACACCTGGCCGGGCTGATGCACGACATAGGCAAGCTGCTGCTGAGTGAGTCGCTGCCCAAGAGCTATGCCCGCGCCGTCGCCGCGGCGGCAGACCACAACGGCAGCCTCGCCGAATGGGAGAAAAAGACGCTCGGCGTGGATCATCTCGTGGCCGGACGAAGGCTCGCCCAGCGCTGGCAGCTTGGCTCATCGATCGAGAACGCGGCCTGGCTGCACCACCAGCCCAGCGAGGCCATCCCGGCCCGCGTGCCGGACGCGGGAATCGTCCGCGTGGTTGCCCTGGCCAACGGCCTGGCAAACCGCAAGCTGATCGGCTCTTGCGGCAGCCCGGCGGCAAGTCAGATTTACGAGGGCATGATGTGCGCCCTGGGGCTTGGCGAGGCGGACATGTCCGCCATTGCCGCCAAGCTCGACGAGCAGGTCGAGCGAAACGCGGACCTGCTTGCCCTCGCCGACGCCGCGGCCGGGCCGCGAGCTGACTGGCTGGCGGAGGCAAATGCCGAACTTGGCAGGCTCAGCTTCAGGTTGGGCCGGCAGGAGCGAAAGCTCTCCGTCCAGGCTGAGGCGTTTGCCGGTCTGACCGGCTTCGCCGCCGGCCTGTCGGCTGAGTCCAACCTGCCGGATGTGCTCTTGAAACTGGCCGAGACTTTCGGCCTTCGCCAGGCCGGGACTGCCGCCCGTGCGGCCGCGGTGGCGGCCTACTCGCTCGACGAACGCACCCGGACGATGCTCGCGGTGCGGCTGGCGGCTTGTCCTGGCGGCACAAGCGGTGACTGCCGCCCGCAGTGGCGCACCTTCGCGCTTG
>CAYOBS010000247.1:1837-3220 GCA_964402305.1 uncultured Planctomycetaceae bacterium
TCGTCGAGGCACGTGCCGCTTGCCAGCGGCGGGCACTGGCTGGGCGGGGTGATCTGCCCGGCCGACGATGCCCGCGCAGCCGCCAAGGACGCCATGGCCCCGGCGTTGGCGCTGAGCCTGGGGCTCGTCCAGCGGCGAGACGTCGCCGACGCGATGAGCGAGGCACTTGCCGGCGCAAGTCAACTTCTGGCTGAGACCCGCGAGGCCCTGGCCGAGGCAAAGACTCTCGCCGCCCTGGGCGACCTGGCCGCCGGGGCCGGGCATGAACTCAACACGCCGCTGGCTGTGGTGTCAGGCCGGGCGCAGCTCATGCGGGACAAGGCCGAGACGCCCGAGGATCGCCGAACCTGGCAGACCATCGCCGACCAGGCCCAGCGCATCAGCGACATAATCACCGGCCTGATGGACTTCGCCAGCCCGCCGGCGCCGAAGATCGAGCCTCTTTCGGTTGAGAAGCTGCTTTCCGAATCCGCAAATGCGTTTTCTTCCTCGGAACATCCTCAAGCCGCGGCGTGTGGGGTCGATATACAAGTTGAGGACGGTGTCCCGCTGATCCAGGCCGACGGCGGCCAGGTCAAGGCTGTGCTGTTGGAGTTGCTTGCCAACGCCTCCTTAGCCGTCGGAAGCGAAGGGCTGATCGTGCTGTCCGCCTCGGCGGACTACAGCCGGCGGCACGTGCTGCTGAAGGTGCGGGACAACGGATCGGGCATGGACGCCGCGACCCTGGCCCGGGCATTCACGCCGTTTTACTCGGCCCAGAAGGCAGGCCGGCGGCGAGGACTGGGCCTGTCGAAGGCCAAGAGGTACGTCGAGAACAACGGCGGAAGGATGTGGATCGACTCCGAGCCGGGCAAAGGGACTGTCGTTTCGATCCAGTTGCCCGCGGCCCAATTAGAGGCATTGGAGGGCGAAGTAGACCATGGCAAACCGCAGGACGATCAGAGTACTGGTAGTTGACGATGAGCTCGAACTGAGGCGCCTGGTTTCTGATGTCCTGGGGACGCTTGACGTGACCGTATGCACGGCCGGCAGCGGCAAAGAAGCCCTCGAAATGGCCCGCGCGCAGACGCCGGATTTGCTGATTACCGATCTTCGCCTGGGCGACTGCACGGGCCTGGACCTGATCGACGACGTCCGCAAGCTCGCCGGGGAGGTCCCCGCCGTCGTCATAACCGGCTACGGCGACTCCGAGAGCCTCGCGGCCGCGTCGCGACGCAGGCCCGTCGAGCTGATGACCAAGCCGCTGGACGTCGACCGCCTGCGCCGGTGCGTGCAGGGGGAGCTCAATCGCCTGGACCGCGCCGAGCGGCTGGACCGCCGCAACCGCCGGCTGCGGATGATCGCCCGCAACCTCAGCCGGGACCGCAACCTCGTTCGAGGCCA
>CAYOBS010000247.1:3320-5910 GCA_964402305.1 uncultured Planctomycetaceae bacterium
TGCCCAAGCCCGACGAGCTCGGCTTCTGCCAGAAGCTCATCGGACCCATCGTTGACAAGATCCTCACGACGCCCCGGTGCATGATCATCGACGCGTGGGACGAGGTCGGCCTGTTCGACCCGGCCATCCACCGGCGGCTGTGCGGCGTGTCGATCCTTGTCGTGCCGCTGATACCCGCTCCCGGCGAACTGATCGGAATGGGCGTGCTCTATCGCAAGGGCGAGCAGCCGTTCACCGAACAGGACATCGCCCTGGCCGATATGATCTCCCAGGCCACCGCCACCGCCGTCCGGCGAAACGACTAGCGCAGCTATGCCAATTACCATGGATACACAGAGAGAAATCCTGTGCTGCGGGTGTTCCCGTTGCTCATGCTCGAATTCGCTTGCGCTTCAGGATGCACCTTACCTGTCCGTAATCTTTCCCGACTAGTCCATCAATGGTGAGATGTTCGATGTCCTCAGCGTCTCCCAGCTTGCTGGTCCACTTTCCATCTGGCAACTGCTTAGCTGCGTGCGTATAGCCATCCGCATCCCCGTACACCGCGACTTTCTCGTAATCAGATTCCAAGTCCACATTTCCGCACACCGCGTATCCAAGTCCTTCATAAACCTTAATGAGAGCGTCAACACTGTCAACTCTGGGCACGTCATCAGGCCAGTAATAATCTTCATTTGTATCCCACCGTCTTTCGGAATCATCGGCGGCCCACGCGATACAGTTGTAATTGACATCTTGCGGGCTTGTTATACGGTAACCGGAAGAAGCTAATACCGGAAACCACTTCTCAATTCGGTCTCTGGCCTCAGCGGTATCCATGCTCTTTGCCCCATTTTAACCACGCCACAGCCATTTGCCGTATCTTGCCGCGATCTTCCTTCTGAATTGGGTTAGCTCCCGTTATCGCCCTAAGTGCCCAGAACCACTGATCGGGTCTCAACTCCAACTCCTTCAAGATCAGGTGTACGGCATCATTGCCCATACCGATGATCTGTTGGTAGGCGGGATCCATGGCCATGCGGCTGACAGATGCAACTGGGCGCCGGTTAGCCTTCCATTGGTCCACCAACGTTGCGAACCGAAAAACAATTGCACCGCCACTACCAGGCAGAAGGATTACCGTCGCCGCGTTGTAGCGTCTACGCTCCTCCCACGGAAGGACAGGTATCGCCGTTGCTGACGAAATAGCAATCGCCAGAAGGACACCTGTCAATTGCAGCTTTCGCCAAATATCGACTTTCCTCGGCTGTTCTCGGAAATCCTTCAACCAAGGTCCTGAGGCAGAGACTTCTATCTCATCAGCCTGGATTGGTACCGTGTGACTGTCACTCACTGGAAAACCTCCTTTCCAGTTCGCCATCGATAAGCTTGAAGAACCAGTCATCAGTGATGTCATGGGCGAGGCTAAGCCATTTCGAGAATCCCGCGCGTAAATCGGGAAGTTCTTGACCCTCAGATTGAATAATGGTTTCCCACATCATCACTGGACTCCCACCTTTCAAACCGGTCCCGAAAGTAATTGTCACTGTGCCATCCGGCTCCTTATTGGCAAACGACGTCTGCCAACTGAATCGTGTTGGGTTCGGCGCAACATGGGTTCCTTCGAAGAGACTTTCAGGAAAGCCAAGAGTGATCTTCATTTTGTCTTTGAGGAATTGAAAGACGTCATTTGCTCCGTAGTCAAAGGATACTGCATCGATGTATCGCAAAGTTACGTTCTGGACCTTGAACTCGGACGGGGATGGATGTGCGTCCAACAGCAATGAAACAGCATCTTGGCAGCGTTGATTAAAGTCAGTCCACGTATAGCCCTCCGTGTCGTTCACGGTCATTATGCCCGGTCCCATTTGAAGCAGGGGCCATCCAGTATCCTTGACTCTGAATCTGTGTTGAGGCATGTATGGAGCCATGCCGTCTGGAATAGAGGCTGTCGGAAGAGACTCGTGGAACGGGTATTCCTTCTGGACACGCTCCGAAAACCTACCCAGCAGAAAGCGATAATGCGGATCTCCTTCAATGCTTGTCGCCGGTTGGCCAGCCGGTTGACCAGGAAGACACCACCGAACCTCCAAGATCGCTTCAACCAAGGGTTTATTCTTAAGGTCTTTTCTCGGCATAGCCTTCTCCACATTCAATTCATCCGAAGTTATTCACGAATCCGATGCTGGCATGATAGGGCCGCAGGGCAGGGGCGTCAATAGCCGTGGAAGGCTGAAAAAGTGCCTAATCGGGACGGATTGGAGATAACGAGTTCTTCATGAGCCGCCGGCCACCCATAGAGTATGCAAGTACAAGGGCTTACGGACGACTGTGGGCATAGGAGCCCCTGCGTTTTCGAGGCATTCGCCGACATAAAGGCTCCGCCACCCTACTCCCTACCTACTACTGCCTACTCCTTTTCCCCACTACCTTCCTTTCACCCCAGGAACGCCGCCAGGCGCTCGAGCACTTGGCCGACGACTATTTCCGGGATCGAGGCGCCGCCGCAATCGTGCAGGCCGCGGATGCGTTTCGCTTTGCAGGCCGCGGCAAGTGCGGTATCTTCATGGAATGAGCAGCCCGGCCCGGCAAGAAAAGCCCCGGCCTGAAC
>CAYOBS010000248.1:0-1977 GCA_964402305.1 uncultured Planctomycetaceae bacterium
CTTGCCGCCGCGGCAGGGGTTATCCGCAGCCGCTGGCCGGCGGCCAAATGCACCGTCACCGCCCGGACTGACCGCTGCGCCGAAGTCCTCCGGCCTCTGCTGGCAGATGCCGACGTGGAAGTAGCCGTCGGGCGGACCCGGGAGGTCCTGGCCGAGAGCCACTTCGCCCTGGCCACCAGCGGCACCGTCACGCTGGAGGTGGCGTACTTTGGTGTGCCGATGGTCATCTTCTACCGCGTCGGCAGGCTCGCCTACAACCTCCTGGGCCGCTGGCTGCTGCGAACGCCGCACCTGTCGCTGGTGAACATCCTGGCCGGGCGGCGCCTCGTGCCGGAACTGATGCCCTGGCACGGACGCATCGCCGAGGTCACCGATACGGTGCTGGAAGTGATGGAAGACTACGGCTGGCTCTGCCAGACTCGCCGCGACCTGCTCGCCCTGACCGACAACCTCCGCGCCGCCCGGGCCGGCTCAGCCTGCGAATTCGCCGCCGCCCTTGCCCTGGAAACGGTGGGGGCTACGAAACCGGCGAGCCTGGCGGAACTTCGCGGTCCGGCGTGAGGACAACCACGTCGCGGTATTCATCGCCTTCCTTCACGGTCGCCGCCAGGAGCATGCCGTTGCTCTCGAGCCCGCGCATCTTCCGCGGGGCGAGGTTGGCCACCAAGACGATGCTCTTGCCCACCAACTGCTCCGGGGCGTACCACGGGCGAATGCCCGCCAATATCTGACGCTCCTGCCCGCCGCCCATGTCAACCTTCAAGACGACCAACTTGTCGGCATTGGGGTGTGCCTCGGCCGCGACGACCCTGGCCACGCGAAGGTCCAGCTTGGCAAAGTCCTCGTACTGGACAATCGGTTTTCCCGCCGGCTTCTCCGCCGGTATTGCCGCCGGTGTTTCCGCCGGTTTTGCCACTGGTATTGCTGCTGCTGTTTCCGCCGGTTTTGCCTGCGAGTTGTCTTCCGTCATGTTCCACCTTTCGTTGATCCGCGATATATTTACCGGCTGATAGTGTACGCTCATCGCGTCCGTCCGGCAAGCGGCATCGGCATTGTGCGGGTGCCGTGGTTTGTGAAGCCCCCTTAGGGCGATGCAACCACGTCTTTCGGGTCGGCACGTGGTTGCTTCGTCCCTTCGGGACTCCGCAAGCCACGGCACCCATTGAACCAAATTATCGGACAGCCTCGGCAATCCGCCCCTCGACTTCGCTCGGGACAATCCGCATTCCGCAATCCGCAATCCGCAATAGCCTGGCGGCCATCGGCCGCAGGCTCACGCCTTTCCCGGCGGGCGGGCGTTGGCCTTGAGCTCGGCGTCGAACGCGTGGGCGAGCTTGGTCAGCGCCGACACCACGTCGGGGTTCTTGTCGGCGAGGTTGGTCATCTCGCCGATGTCGGCGGACAGGTCGTAGAGTTCCGGTGCCGCGGGCTCGGCCTTCTTCTTGGCGTCGTTCTTGGCATCGGCCTTGGCGGCCTTTTTCGCCGCCGCAGGCCTGGCGGCGAGGCGGAGCTTCCACTTGCCCTGCCGCAGGGCCTCAAGCGTGCCGCCGCGGTAATAGTAATAGGCCTCGTGAGGCGACTTCGCCCCCGACTGGGTCATCAGCGGCCAGATGTCCTTGCCGTCGATCACGCGGGCAGGCAGCTTGGCGCCGGCGAGGCCGGCGATTGTCGGCAGCATGTCGATCGTGCCGGCGACCTCCGAGCACACAGTCCCAGCCGGGATCTTACCGGGCAGCCGCATGATCGTCGGCTCGCGCATGCCGCCTTCCCACGTGCTGAACTTGCCATCCCGCAGCGGCAGCGCGCAGCCGGCGTCGGCGCCCTTGGCCAGCCACGGGCCGTTGTCCGAGCAGAAGAACACCAGCGTGTTGTCGTCCAGGCCGAGCTGCTTGATCGTCTTGAGGACCTCGCCGACGGACCAGTCGATCTCCTCGATGACGTCGCCGTAAAGCCCGCGATCGCTCTTGCCCTTGAACT
>CAYOBS010000248.1:2077-5845 GCA_964402305.1 uncultured Planctomycetaceae bacterium
GCCGAGGTAGCTGTCGAAGCCGTTGCTGGTGGGCAGGAACTGCTTCTGGTAGCCGAGGTGCCACTTGCCGATGGCGGCCGTGGCGTAGCCCTGGGCCTTGAGGATTTCCGCGATGGTGGTTTCCTCGGGGTTCAGGCCGATCTTGCTGGCTGGGAACAGCACCGGCAGGTCGCCGACGCGCGGCGGGTAGCAGCCGGTCATCAGCGCCAGCCTGCTGGGCGAGCAGACGCTGGCGGCGGAGTAGAAGTCCGTGAACTTCATTCCCTCGGCGGCCATGCGGTCGAGGTTGGGGGTCTTTATCTTCGGCGAGCCGAAGCATCCGATGTCCTGGTAGCCCTGGTCGTCGGTGAAGATGATGACGAAGTTTGGCTTTTTGCCATCATTGGCGCCATTGCCACCAGATGCTGCCGGGGCGGTAGCGGCGCCGGCGGCGTCGCCCGCGGCGAGCGCGGCGCGCCGCAGCGCCGGCCCGACGGCAACCGCCGCTGCGCCGAATCCGAGTGCCTTGAGAAAGCCGCGTCGAGTCATGCCGGTTTCCGCGTTATTCCGCATACTGGTCTCCTGCGTTTGAGTTCGCCGTGAAAGTCATGCACGCAATCTAGCAAACCCGCGCCGTCGAAGAAAGGGGGCAGCACGGGCAAGATGCCCGTGGGACCTGCCTGGCCGGCAGGCAGGCTCATGGGCGAGACGCCCATGCTACGGTTCCCTGGGCTTTCGGCCTCTTTGCCCTATTGCATTCTTTCTCCTACCTACTTCTTCCTACCTACTTCCTACCACTCACTTTTCAGGTACACTGCCCGGCATGGACATCCTGGGCATTTCGGCATTCTACCACGACTCCGCCGCCTGCCTGGTGCGCGACGGGGCGATCGTCGCCGCCGCCCAGGAGGAGCGCTTCACGCGCGTCAAGCACGACAGCGGCTTTCCAGCCTTGGCCGTCGAATACTGCCTGCGGGCGGGGGGAATCTCGCCGGCTCAACTCGACTACGTCGCGTTCTACGACAAGCCGCTGCTGAAGTTCGAGCGGCTGCTGGAGACCTGGCTGGCCGTGGCGCCGCGAGGGTTCCGGACGTTCATCGCAGCTTTGCCGCTCTGGCTGCGCCAAAAGCTACACACGCCGAGCCAGATTGACCGTGGCCTGGCCGGCGCGGGCGGCCGGAATGGCCAATACAAGGGCCGGTACGTCTTTCCCGAGCATCACGAGTCCCACGCGGCCGCGGCGTTCTTCCCATCGCCGTTTGAGCAGGCCGCGATCCTGACCGTCGACGGCGTCGGCGAATGGGCGACCGCGTCGATGGGCGTGGGGCGCGGCAACCGGATCGAGCTATCGCACTAGCTGCGGTTTCCGCACTCGCTGGGGCTGCTGTACTCGGCCTTCACGTACTTCTGCGGGTTTCGCGTCAACAGCGGGGAGTACAAGCTGATGGGCCTGGCGCCCTTCGGGCAGCCGCGCTACCGCGACGTGATCCTCGACAAGCTGATCGACCTGAAGGACGATGGCAGCTTCCGCATGGACATGCGGTACTTCAACTATTGCTGCGGCATGACGATGACCTCGCGGGCGTTCGAGCGGTTATTTGCCGGCCCGCCGCGAAAGCCCGAGGCCCCGCTGACGGCGCGCGAGATGGACCTTGCGGCGTCCATCCAGGCCGTAACGGAGGAGATCATGCTGCGGATGGCCCGGCACGTCGCGGCCCAGACGAAAATGAAGGACCTCGTCCTTGCCGGCGGGGTCGCCCTGAACTGCGTCGCCAACGGGCGAATCCTGCGCGAGGGGGTATTTGAGCGGCTTTGGATTCAGCCGGCCGCGGGGGACGCCGGCGGGGCGCTCGGCGCGGCGATGTTCGTCTGGCACCAGTTGCTGGACAAGCCGCGCCACGCTGACGGCGTGCGCGACGGCCAGCGCGGCTCGCTGCTTGGCCCGGCGTGGTCGGCAGATGAGGCCCGCGAGTTTCTCACCGGCGCGGGGGCGAAGTTCCACATCCGCGCCGATGAGGATGAACTGCTGAACGAGATCGCCCGCGCGATCGAGGCCGGGATGGTGGTGGGGCACTTCCACGGCCCGATGGAGTTCGGCCCGCGTGCGATGGGCAACCGATCGATCCTCGCCGACGCCCGCAACCCCAGGATGCAGTCGCTGCTGAACCGCAAGATCAAGTTCCGCGAGTCGTTCAGACCGCTGGCGCCGAGCGTCCTGGCCGAGGACGCCCAGCGGTGGTTCGACCTGCCCGAAGGCGTCGAAAGCCCGTACATGCTGCTGACGGCGCCCGTGCGCGGCGCCAAGGCCCCACCCGGCGATAAACGCGATGACGGCGATGCCGCGCGCGGCGGGCAAGCCCGCGAGGCCGACGACTTCGTTGCCCGGCTGCTGTCGGCCTCGGCCGCGGCGGGTTCGGCAATCCAGGCCGTGACTCATGTTGACGGCTCGGCCCGCGTGCAGACCGTCGACGCACAGCGCCACGGGCGGTTCTATCGGCTGCTGCGGCGATTCCGCGACCGCACCGGATGCGGGGTGGTGATCAACACGAGCTTCAATGTGCGAGGCGAGCCGATAGTCTGCTCGCCCGCCGACGCCTGGCGGTGCTTCCTGGCCACCAACATGGACGTGCTGGTGCTGGAGGACTGCATCGCATACAAGGCCGACCAGCCGGCCGCCGAAACCTTCGACGCCGACGAGCACCTGGCGAGATTCGCGCCGGATTGAGAAGAAGATTTCAACGCAGAGAGCGCAGAGAACGCAGAGGTAGGAAGCAGAAGAAACAGAAGAAACAGCGATGCACGCAGCTTGCCCTCCGTAGCCTTGGCGAAGGAGGGAGAACGCAGAGGTGATACCTCATAGGGTCAATGGCCACAACGCACGGCGCCGGCTATAAGTCCCATAGGTCGTATGGGACCTATAGGACCTATAGGATCCACAGGACCTTCGCGCTATTTGCGATAGGAACTTAACCATGCCGCTTGTGGAGATAAATTGGAAGCCCGGCAACAGCCAGCTTCGTCTCTTTGGCCTGGCAGGGACGGTCGTGTTTGCCCTGCTGGCTGCGGCCGCGACGGCAAAGATGACCGCCCAAAACGCCGCAGGCCGGCCCTGGCATGCATCCGAACTGACGGCGATTCTGATCGGCGTGATGTGGGCGGCCATCGGCATCTGGACCCTTCTGGCGATCTTCCGCCCAAAGTATCTCCTGCCCTTCTACGTCGTAATCTCGGCCGTGAGTCTGCCGATCGGCATCGTGGTTTCATTCGCGATCCTGGCGGTGCTGTACTTCGGCATCTTCACGCCGATCGCGCTGGCATTTCGGCTCCTGGGGCGCGACGTCCTGCACCGCCGGTTCGATGCGTCCGCGAAGACCTACTGGACGCCGCGCCGGCCCGTGGACGACGTGCGGCGCTACTATCGGCAGTTCTGACGGCTGTCTAGTTCCCTTAACAGGCTTGCTGCGCCGGCTCTTTGTGGGCCGCTCCGCAAGCCTGTGGATAACATCGGAAACGGTATCAGGGCCGATCCCGGCGCGCCGGGATAGCCGGGCGGTGAGCGCCCGCGAACCCCCGGAAAGTTGGATAAATAAACATGGAGCCCCGTAGGGGCGATGGAGATCGCGGGCTTGGTGTGAGCTTTCCATCGCCCCTACGGGGCTCCGAGTTATTAGGGCATCTCACCGGGGGTTCGCTTCGCTCACCGCCCGGCTATGCGCCCCCAGCCCCATTCGGGGCTGGACTTGGGAGCATGGTTGCAGGAGGAATCTATTAATTGACCAACACCCTCGT
>CAYOBS010000249.1:0-5818 GCA_964402305.1 uncultured Planctomycetaceae bacterium
CCGTCGCCAAAGGTCCACGTGCCCGACTTGGTCTTTACCGCGCCGGTTACCGTCAGATTGCGGTTGAAGGTGACGCTTCTACTCTTGCGCCACTGCTGGATGGTGCCGCCGACGATCATGTCGATGTCGAACACCTCGTCGGCGCAATTGTTATTGCTGCTGCCGCCCGTCCCGCCCTTGTCGGTGGTGAGAACGACGTCGTTGGTGAGGGTCAGCGAAACGCCGACATCGCCCTGGATGGTCATGTAGCTGACGCCCCAAAATTCGATGTTGTTGGCAAAACCGTTGGTGTCGTGCAGGTCGATGACATTCGGCGAGCCGGCAACCCCGTCCAAGGAGTTTGCCGGCACATCTTTAAACTGGGCGTCGTTGGCGTCGGTAGGCACTCCCGCGGTCCAGTTGGTATCGGTCCCCCAGTCTCCGAAGGTACGGAGCCAAACCGTCGGTGCCGCCTGTGCCGAAGCGCCAAGCGCCAGCACCAACGCCATCGAGAACATCGCACGGAATGTCCATTTCAAAGCATTCATAGTAGTCTCCTCTTGCAAACCCGATTTGCCACGAATCACTGATAGGACTGATAGGAAATTTCATTTTTCGTTGACCGCTCGGGCGGCTCTGCCGGCCCTTGCCCTTGGGGCCCCTTACGGGGGGGCTCCTGCCGGAGGGGGCGGGGGGTTTCGCGCCCCGCGAGGCCGACGCGGCCAGCAGGCCGAGGACGGCCACCGCTATCCGAGTTCTCATTCCCGGGCTTCGCCCGAAAGATCACTTTGCAGATACGAAATCCGCTTGCCCACGGCCTCCGAAAGACCCCGAGCAAGCAGATCCCTACCTTCCCAAACGCCGCGGCTTGAATCAGCCCGGCACGCTTTTACCGATCGACGATTACGCCCGGCGCACCCGGCGGCGCCGCAGGACGAACAGGCCGCCGAAAGCCAGCAGGCCCATCGTGGCCGGCTCGGGTACGCCGACCACGGCGTCGGCGCCGTCCGAAGAGAGGTAGTTGGCGTTGGCGGCGTTCAGGCCTACCAGTTCGGTGTAGGTGTACGCGGTGGTGCGCTCGGGAACGACGTAGTCGCCGAGCTTCAGGGAAGTGAACCACAGTACGGAACCGTCGCCGGTACCGTTTTTGATGTCAAGCCTGCTGTACGCGGTGCCGTCGTCCGCACCCGAACCGCCTGTCCAGTCGTAGATGAATTTGCTGAGCTCGAGGCCGAAGCTGGCATCGGCCTCGAGGATGCTTTTTGAGAACTTCAAGCTACCACTGACAACCTGATCAGCGGCGGGAGCACTGCTATTCCGGGTTTCGAATGTTGCATCGAGCAGGCCGGTAAAGCCGGTCGTGTCGGTAACGTTGAGAGTCATGATCTTGTTCTTGGCAAGGACGAGGCCCAAGGTGCCGCTGCCGGCAAGGGTCGGAGTGTTGAGCGTGGTATTGCGGAGGTTCTTGGTATTAGTATACTTATTGCCAGCCACGTTGTTAATGGTCACCGAGTCGGCATTATGCGACACACCGTCATTCCCTGAGGAGGTCATGGTTCCCCCGTTGAAGATCAGGGCGTTGACGGTGAGCCTCCCGAACACGCCATCCAAGGTGCCGCCGGCGTCGATCTGAACGGTATCGGCGTCCCAGACTTCATCGCTTTCAGGAGTAGCGGATAGCAGGTCCATTTTCACCGTGTGTTTGATTATCGCAGTGTCGCCGACGGTCGGGACGGTGCCGGTGCTCCACGTGGTGGTGGCAAACACGTTGCCAGCCACAAAGCTAGTGATTGGCGCCGCGTTCGCGGCCGGGGCACAGAGGAACGCAAACACAGCAATGACCGCCACGGCACAGAGAATTACTGACTTGCGCATCTCAAACCTCCTTCAGGCTCCAGAGCCTCTTGCAAACCCCCCCGAAGTTCGGCGGAACGCCCGCCGATCACTTCGGAGAAGCTTCTTGAGGCTACTAGGCTACTTACTTATGATACCACCTTTTCGGAAAAGTGCAAGTGGTTTCCCCCCCCCAAAAAAAAATAGTTGTAACTCCTTGTAATTACAGTTGTTATATCGCAATAATTTTGGTACAATTCCGTCATCAGACGATAACACCTGCAACCCGGGAGATGTACCATGAGCGGACCCTGCTCTGCGAAGCCGCTACGCAGGGCGAAGCACGAGCTGGCGGAATTGGGCAATCTTTGGCACCTGTCTGCCGGCGGGCAGGCACCATTGGGGCCTGGCTCTTCCCCGTTTTGGAAGATGAGCTGGGCGAACCTGCCTGCCGGCAGGCAGGCTCGACGACCGGCACCGGGAGTTCATCGCCGTCTGCGAGATCTGCTCGCCACGAAAGCATCTGGCTGCCTACCGCTGGATCGGCAACCCGCCATCGGCGGGCCCGCCCAAGGACCGCCTGGCGCTGTGCAAGGCATTCATCGCCAAGGCTGTCTGGAACTTTCCCACCACCAGCGCCCTGATCGACGCCGTCTGCCACCGCCCCACGTTGCGCCGCCTCTGCGGATGGGAAACGCTCGGCGAGATTCCCGGCGAATCCACCTTCTCGCGCGCCTTGAGAGTCTTCGCGCAGGATGAGTTGCCACAATCCATCCATCAGGCCATGCTCAAGGAACACTACGCAGACAAGATCGCCGGGCACATCAGCCGCGACGCCACGGCCATCCACGCACGCGAAAAGGCCGCCAAGAAAGAACCCAAACCCGTGCCGCCCGCTGAGGGTGACGACCCCATCTCGCCCGAGCCCACGCGCCTCCAGCGCCAGCTCGAACGCACTCTGGAGGAAAACCTCGCCGACCTGCCGCGGGCCTGCGACTGGGGCACCAAGAAGGACAGCAAGGGCAAGAAGCAGACCTGGCGCGGCTACAAGCTGCACCTGGACGCAATCGACGGCGACATCCCGATCAATTGGCTGGTGACCTCCGCCAGTATGCACGACAGCCAGGCGGCCATCCCGTAAGTCTCGCAGAATCAAAGCGGACGGAGTTCTTGGGAGGGACAAAGCACGGTCCGCCCGCGTTTCGGCGCCGTTGGCCAGTACGGCAGCATCGCCGTCATCAAGCGATTCATTCGGACGCTGAAGGACGAGGGCCTCCGACGCATTCCAGTTCCGCGAAACCAGCGGAAGATGCGTGCAGAGGCCAACCCAATCATCGCCTGGTACAACACCTGCCGCCCGCACACATCCCTGGACGGTCGGACGCCTGACGAACGCTACAGGCGCGTCGCCTCCGCATGCCGCAGGCCGCGTTGGGAGTTCAGACCACATTGGCACAGTGATTCCTCGCGCGCCTATCCTCAAGTGAAGATCCAGGGCAAGCAGGCCATCAACCTGCAACTCGTCGCGGACTTCCACCAAGGCCCTGCTTGTCCAGGAGCACGACGAATGTCGCCTGCATATTCTTGTCAGCAGGCAGGGACGCCTTGTCCTGCTACTTCCCGCTCGAATCGAACGGCTTGCCGTTCGGCCAGATCGTGACCGTGCCGGAGGCGGTGAACTCCTTGACGACCGCGGCGGCCCACTTGCCGTAGATGGAAGCCGCGTTTTCCTGCGCGAACTGGTCGAGCTTCTTGGCGGCTGAGGCGCTCTTGAACTTCTGGAGGACGCCTAGGAAGCTCATGTACGCCTTGCCCGTGGCCACTTCCTTCCGCCCTGGGTCCTTCTGAAGGTCTTCCTCGTAGCGCTTGACGGCCTTATCGAAACCCTCGATGCCCTTGTAGGTCTTCTGAAGCTTGGCCAGCTCTTCGGAGAGGTCCAGTATGTCGCCGCTCTTCTCGATGGTCACAAGCCCGGCCGTATCCTTCTGCCACTGTGCGTCGATGTACTCCATCATGGCCTTGGCGGTTTCGGCCTCGTCGGGGCGCGGCTTGACCAGCGCCCGCGCGGCGTCCCGGTATGCCTTCTTGACGATGGCCTTGTAGGCCACGTCCAGGGAGCCCTTCAGGGCCTTGGGGTTCACGCCCGGTATGCCCACCTCGACGCCCTGAATCCGCAGCTTGGGATTCGCCAGGCCGTACGCCAGGGCCATCGTCCCCGTCGGATGGAAGCGAGAGCTGTGGTAGTAGCCGCCGTCGGCGTAGTCCCGCCCGGGAAGGATCACGTACGAGCCGTCATAGCACCGCATCATGTTGAAGAAGGCCTTGTGGTAGTCCAGCACGGCCCGCAAGGCGGCGGGGTCCTCGGACGCCGCGGCCCCCATGATCCCCCAGAAGATCCCCAGGTTGGATTCGGCGTGGCCGTCGGGCATGGACTTGACGGCGTGCTTGATGTAGGAGCGGTACTTGACGAGGTACGACGCGGAATCCGCGAACTCCGGGCCGAGCTCGTGGGCGACGATGGCGCAGCCGCAGCGCCCGACGTATTTCTCGCCGCTGTGGGATGCCTTCCACCGGACCGGATCGACCGGGCCGTTGTTCAGCGTGAACTCGCCGCCGTAGGCGACGTAGCCGGCCTCGTTGGTCCCGCGATGGATGAAGTCCATCGACCGCTTGAGCAGGTCGGCGTCGAAGGGCACGCCGCAGCGGGCCGCGAGCTGCCGCGCCGTCACCGTCAGGATGGTGGTGTACTGCATCGGTCCGTAGCCGCCTCCCCCGCGGCGTACGACCTCGGGATAGGGACAGTGCCCGAACCCGCCGTCGTAGAGCGATTGATGCTGATCCAGGGTCGCCTGATCGACATTCTTATTCTTGAACTCGCTGGCCTTCCACCGCTGGATCTTTGGTCCCTTCCACTGGGCTTACTGGATCAGGCCGACAATGTATTTGAGGCTCGGCAGGACCGACGGGTCCTTGGACAGGATGTAATACTCGCTCAGCGTGATCGTCTGGTGGGAGAGGTTCCAACTCCACGTGTCGGAGTTGGGCCTCTCGCCGCTCCACTTCTGGGTGAGGGTCCTGCCGAGCGCCTGCTGGCTGGGGTTGTCGCTGGACAGCAGGGCGAGCGCCACGGCCATCCTCGTGTTGGACGCCCCGCGCTGGGCGTCGGGATTCTCGGCGAGGTATTTCAGCGCCCGGGTCCTGAGCAGTTCGGATTTCCTGCAATTGTAGGGATAGGTCGGGCTGAAGGCACCAATGGCCTCGAGTTCGACGGTTACCGTGATGTTCTTGGAGTCCCGCGTGACCATCAGCGGGAGCTTGCCGTCCTTGCCCTCGGCGGCCTCGATCGCCAAGCCCATGTCCATGATGGGGCCCTCGTAGCCGTGGGGCGAGCCGCCGAACGTGTGCGACGAGAACTGCTTGCCGAAGCAGCCGAGAATCACGTCGCCTTCGTTGAGCTTGCCCATCGCCGGCGAGCCCTTGAAGATGTACTTGACAATGAACGTCTTGTCCGTCAGGACGGCACGCGCGCCGGTGGGCCCGAGGTTGACAAGGAAGCCGGGGACCTCCTTGTCCGGCGTGTCGCCGCCGGACTTGGCCCAACGGCCCTGGTTGCTTGCGTCCTTGATCGCCATCGCGGCCGGGGTGAATGCCAGAACCACCAGAACCATTCCAATGAAAAGTTGCGGAATAACTGACCGAAGGGGACGAGTGGCCATGATACGAGCCTCCCAACGTACGTCCTGTTAAGGCTGTTGCGCGGACGCGACCGGGGCTGGGCACGCCTCGAGCGTACCGGCGGAAATCAGCCTATTGATTCCGCAACAGGCCGCCAATCGCAGCAGACAGGAAACATACCGCCGCGGCGGGCGGATGTCAAGCCGGGATTTTCCAGAGGGTGCACGAGTGAGCGACCTGAGTTTCTGGCACGAGCGAATGTCTGATTCGACTCCAATGTCGTTTTGCCGAATCGCGAGTCTTTATTGCGGATTGCGGATTGTCCCGGCGC
>CAYOBS010000250.1:0-3445 GCA_964402305.1 uncultured Planctomycetaceae bacterium
ATCCGCTCACTCACAGAGACGGATTCCATGCTACTCGACAGCGCCCTGCAACGCACCTTGCACAACCATAGCCAGTTTATCGACGCGCCCGCGGGTCTCTGGACGAAATGTGCTGCACAGTTCGCGGAGTATTTCAGGGTCAACTGGGCGAACCAAGGCAAGCCCTTAGCGTTCATGCTTTACGATTCTCCCCCCGCCCTGCCCCCGGGCGCGCCAATCTTCATCCACTCGGACAAGAGCCTGCGGCTGGTCGCCCGCGTCCTTGGGACACAGTTTGTGTCGGGGCACAAATCCACTGTGGAGGAAGCAGAACGCCTTGCTGAGCGCGAGCGCATATGGATGACTTTCCGCGAATCTACCGTGAGTCCACCTGTGAAAGCGGAATACGACAAGTTCTTCGCGGGTCAACACGGAGTCCGAAGCATTCTGCTTATCGATCAGGTCTCTACCGTCGTCGAACCGCTGCCGTTTAAGCTTTACGGTCGCGCCCTCGAATGGGGCTATCCGACCGGCGTGGGATACCGCTACGTAACACTTTCGCAGTGCATGCTGCTCCTCAAGGCGCTGAACATCCCCACCGATGCGAAGAGGCTTCTTCAGGGATACCTGTCTACGGTCGCGGGTGGAACCATGCCAGACTGCCCTGGTGTGCCACAGTTGTTCCACACAACGTGATC
Source organism: uncultured Planctomycetaceae bacterium (assembly GCA_964402305.1). Taxonomy (GTDB): domain Bacteria; phylum Planctomycetota; class Phycisphaerae; order SM23-33; family SM23-33; genus JAUWQU01. The sequence goes on from CAYOBS010000250.1 coordinate 678, forward strand.
CGCAGGGTTGGCGGTTTCGAGTGCGAGGGTCGTTGCTGCAGGGCCGACCGCCAGAGGACGAGACGGACGATGGGGACGAGCATGCACGGCATGTCCGCCGGATCAAACTGCACGCCCAGCGCAATGACCAACTGCGCGAGCCGGCAACGCGAGCATTCATCAAGGACATGGAACGCAGCCGACTTCACGCCTGCGGGCGGGCGTCCATCTTCAACCTCATGTGTGACGGACGTAAGTTGGCAACTCGCCTGCGGAACGCCACCGGACCCGAGCAGTTAAAGGTGGCCGTTAAGCCGTATATTCAGTTTGTGAAGGAGGGGTCCGTCTGCCCGCAGACTGGCTTCAGACTGATGGACATTTGGCGGTATTTCCGACACACCTGGGCGAACCCCTACCAGAGCATCCCTGGTCGATCAATGGTTTTCCTTGTCCGCGATGCCGCCGCGCCATGTCATCCAGTTATGGGAATTGCGGCCCTTAGCAGTGCTGCGATGAAGATGAAGGCACGTGATGAGTTCATCGGATGGGAGCCGGTGCAGGTCGTAGCGTCGCTCCAGCAGAAGCCCAGCCGCTCCGTTGTCAAGTGGCTCAACGCGGCCACCAAGGAACTACTGGAGGCGCTGTATCTGTCCGATCTCCTCGAAGATAAACTCATCACAACCCGAGACATCGAGCACCCAACTGAGGCAGTGGTCAAGGGCCTGGATGTCGAGGCAAAGAGACAGAAAACCATCCATCAAAAGCTGATGGCGGGCGCGGACTACAAGGAGACCGCCGATGAAGATAAAATTGACGCCGATGAGCGGTGGGAGGATCAGGCCCGCACGCCATTGTTCCGCAGCAAGAGGTGTGCTGAACTGGCCGCCCTTCTACGGATAGGACTCACGCTCGAAGGCATTAACCAGCAGGCCCCTGATGGACTAGCCAAGATTCTCTCCAACGCAGCCGGGCGACAAGCGGTTGGGCAGGTGGTTCGAAGGATCAAGGCGCAAAGAGTCGGCACAGCTATCGCCGACCTTACTGTGTGCGGGGCAGTTCCGCCATACCACGCGATTCTCGGCGGTAAACTCGTCGCCGCGCTGGCAATCAGCCCGGCGGTCGTTGCCGAATATCGCAGGCGGTACGGTAAGGCCACGAGTGTGATCGCATCATCAATGGCCGGCCAGCCCGTTAAGCGTCCTGCCCACCTGGTCTTTGTTGGCACCACGAGCCTCTATGGTATCCGTCCCTGCCAGTACGACCGCATCGCAATCCCACTGAGCCTGTTCGACCCCAAAGCAGCCGGAGCCATTAAGTATCACTTCATTGATGAGACCGAGGGCTGGGGTACTTTCCAGTTCGGTAAGGCTACCACCGCAGCTCTCGGCGAGTTCATGCGATCACAAAGAAACGGCGTCCAGGTCAACTACGTCTTCGGCGAGGGCGCTAATCCGAAGCTCCGAGCACTTCGGGATGGACTGAACAAGCTGGGATTCGACCACGCAGCGCTCCTGCGTCATGGAATGGCGAAGCTGATCTACGGCGTCCCGTTAATCAGCAACCTTCGAGAATACCTGCTCGGAATGGAGACCCGACCGCGTTTCCTAGCCGGGCGAATGCGCGATGATGATGCAGTGCACGCGATCGCGGGGTGGTGGCTTGAGCGGTGGGTGGCGCCTCGTCTCGCCAGATCAGAGACCTTGGCTGAGATCGAGCGGCACACCCTAATTCACCCTATCACTCATGGCGCCAGGGTAATCCTTCCAATGGAGGACCTGTGGCAACCGGGACTCTTTTAGGGTTGCGAGGCCAATCGCAACCCTCTTAACCTCCAAGTCTTGACCCCGAGGGTGGCAGGTTTGGCGGCAATGGCGCAAACATTTCTACAGGAATGGCTTACGCCGCTGCGGCCCATCTCTCACAGAAGGCGTCTCTCATTGCGTGAAGCGGCAGCGATCGCGCCCGCGAGAGTTTTCACGCACGCTCCGGGACCTAAAAAAAACCCGAGGCCTTATTTTCCTTCAAGCGCCTTCTCGACGCTGGGGAAGACTTCGAAGAGGTTGGTCAGGCGAGTGGTTTCCAGCAGGCGCATCACCATGGGGCTGGGGTTGGCAAGGGAGACCTGGCCCTGGGTCTGGCGGGCAGCGGCGTGGGCGTTGAGCAGCGCGCCGAGGCCGGAGGAGCACATGAAGTCCAGGTGCTCCATGTCCAGGACCACCACTGCCCCGGGCTGCTGGGCCAGTTCCTCGAGTTGGCGGCTGAGCATCAAGGCCTCGGCCATGCCGACTGCCCCGACAAGGCGTACCACGGATGCCGGCCCCCGCCGACTGACATCCAGAGTCAACTCGCCTGACGATTGCATTTTGCCGCCTCTACTGTAGCGATTCAGAATTGATGAACATTCTGCCGCCTAAGAAATCCGAATCTCGAAGCACGAAATCCGAAACAAATTCAAAACACGAAATCCAAAACAAACAAAAACACCCAAGGGGACGCTCAGGCTTTTCACGAGTATTGTGCCGTGTACTGGCGTTTGGAACATTTGAACTTGGTGATTGGGATTTGTTTCGGATTTCGTGCTTCGAGATTCGGATTTTGGAGCTCACGATAATTCGCAATCTATTCGACGCACTGCGCTACGTGTTCCTCTTGACCATGCGCACCTGGTTGCCCTTGGAATTGTAGACGACCTCATCCATGTAGGCGCGCATGAGCATCACGCCGCGCCCTGTGGGCTTTTCGAGGTTCTCATCAGCCGTCGGGTCGGGCACGGCCGAGGGATCAAAGCC
>CAYOBS010000250.1:3545-5805 GCA_964402305.1 uncultured Planctomycetaceae bacterium
GTATAACCACGGTGGTTGGCAAGTCTTCGATCCGACTAATCGTGCTGGACATCAATCAATTGAACGTCTTGATGGCATCCTCGACGGTCTTGCTGATCTCGAATATCTCGTTGAGCCTGGTGATAACGAAGACCTCGTAGATCGGCGCCTGGATACCGCAAAGCCGCAATTGCCCCTTCTTCTCGCGAACGCGCTTGTGCAGGGTAATCAGCATGCCAAGCGCGCTGGACGACATGTGAGCCACGTTTGAGAAGTCCAGAACGAACTTGGGGCTGGCTGCCTTGGCTACAAGGCCCTGGAGACGCTCGCCGATATGCGAAATGTTCACCTCGTCGAGAATCTTGCGATCCGCCAACTCCACGACTGTCACGTCGCCCTGGGTTGTGATCTTCAGCCGGGGGTGGTCCTGCCGCATGTGGTCCTGCTGCATCACGATGGGTCTCCTTCTGATACCGTCAGCCCCTGCGCTGGGGCTTGTTCATGGTTCATGGATCGTAGGTTTCGTACGGGCCTCTGTCAAGTAAAACAGAGGCTTCAGGCTTCAGGCTTCAGGCTTCAGAAGATTGGCTCCCGGCCGGTCTGCCGTTCCTGAAGCCTGTGGCCTGAAGCCTGTGGCCTTAGACGCCATCAAGCTGGGTGCAGAATACGTTATGATCCGCCATGAAAGAAAGTAGCACTCGCCTGGCCAGTCGCCAGGCTAATCACGAGGCCACCAGCAGCACCACAAGCAGCAGGTTCAGCAGCACGCTGACAGCCAGTCCGACGCCAAGTCCCACCAGCAGCAGGCTGAGGTTTCGCGCCGCATCCTGGCCCGCGGCCGTCTGGACCTGGGCGACCGGCGCCTCGGCCTCAACGTCGGCCAGCCGGCTGAGAAGGTTCGCGTCGAACTGCTTGCGGACCATGAGCGGCGGCTGGCCGGCCGCGACCGCTTCCAAGTCCATCAGCATGTCCTTCGTCGAGGCGTACCGCCGATTGCGGTCCTTGGCCATCATCACCTCGACGACCTCGCCCACACCGGCCGACAGTGAGGTGTTGATGTGGTCCGGAGGCACCAGCGGTTCCTTGAGGTGCTTGTGCATCACCGCCGCCGGCGTCGGGCCCTCGAACGGAACCCGCCCGGTTACAAGGTGATACAGCGTCGCGCCAAGGGCGTAGATGTCCGCCCTGAAGTCGATGTTCACCTCGCCGCGAATCTGCTCGGGGCTGATGTAGTACGGCGTGCCGTAGGCCTTGCCCGCCTCGGCCTCGGCGGCCTCGACGTCCGCCATCGCGCGGGCCAGGCCCATGTCCGCCAGCTTGGCGACGCCGCCGCGAGTCATCATGATGTTCTTGGGCTTGACGTCGCGGTGGACAAAGCCGTGCTCGTGGGCGTGCTCCAAGGCCCGGCCTATCTGGATTATCACATCCAGCGCCTCGGCCTCGCTGTAGACCTTGCCGGCCTCCAGGTCGTCGCCGAGCGTCCGGCCCTCGACGTACTCCATCACGAAGTAGTGGTACCCGCCGGCCTCGCCGACGTCGATGGCCTGGACGATGTTCGGATGGTTGAGCCTGGCTGCCGCCTTGCCTTCCTTATAGAAGCGGTCGACGTAGTAGGCGTTCTCGGAGAGCTTCTTGGGAAGGACCTTTATCGCCACGATCCGGTCCAGGCTGAGCTGCTTTGCCTTGAAGACCGTCGCCATCGCCCCGCTGCCGAGCTTGGCGATTATCTGGTAGCCGGGGATCTGGCTGCCGCGGCTGGCCGCCAGCGTCCGCTTGACGCGGCGCATCTGGCTTTCGGTGACGACGCCCTGGCGGACCAGCAGGTCCGTCAAAGTCAGGTCATTGCTCGAATGGGCCTGAAGGGCCAGGCACTTGTCGACCTCCTCGCCGGTCGCAAGGTGCTGATCCACCACCAGCTTGCCAAGCTCGGTGTCCATCGAGTTGGGTATCGGGGCGGTCGGGGCGTCCGAGCTTTCCTGTACGTTTTCCTGCGCCATTTTCACTGCCTCAAGGCCGCGTCAGCCGCGGCATCGAACGGCCAGCCCCATGCCGGCGGCTCTGGCGGCGTGGAGTGCATATTTTCGCATTCCGGGTCGATGGTGCCTCGCGGACTTGACGCAACCTGCTTGCTAAACATGTGCTGTCTGACATTATATAACGCCTGGAAGTCCATGGCGAGCCGGAATTCCTCGACTTATGTCATTCGTGTGCGAAACAAAGGCTTCAGACTTCAGCCTTCTGACTTCTGACTTCTGACTTCAGCCTTCTGACTTCTGACTTC
>CAYOBS010000251.1:0-5793 GCA_964402305.1 uncultured Planctomycetaceae bacterium
TCTGCGTGCTCTGCGTGCTCTGCGTTGATATCTTCTTCTTTTTGGTTGCGTGCGACGGGTATGACAATCTGAAATCTGCAATCTGAAATCTGAAATGATGCACCCCCAAGGGCCGCCGAGGGGATGCCGTGCGGGAAAAACGTGTCTAATTGACCTGCTCCGAGAGGTGCCTCCCTCTCCACGACACAATGACCCCGTGCGGCTCCCCTCGGCGGCCTTGGGCTCAGGGCGGCTCTTGCCGCTCGCCGTGAGCTTCGGTCGAACGGGCTTGCCCTTCGTGTTTGGCCGGCCGGGGTGCGGCCTTTTTCCCCGGCTGCCGATAGCTTGCGCTATTGGCGGTTGGTACATGTTTAGCGGTTTGGCACCTGTGGCAGACGCCGCGGGAAGCACAGCCTTTGTAATTTCTTTTTCTGATGGCAACCGCCAACCCCATTGATCGCACCTGTCCGGGGGCTGGGGTATTGGCGGCCTGTCCTGGCCGCGATGGGCTGCGCCTGTTGGACGTGATAGCGTGCGGCATGGCGGCGTCTGTGTGCCGGGCCTGGCGCACGCTATCAGGGCGCACGGCGCAGTTGCGGCTTGAGGCTGGGCCTGCGGATCTCGTATGCGTGGCGGAGCCTCAGCAGTTGCCAGTCGGCCAGGTCGGCGCTGGCGGCGGGGCTGATGCGGGGCAGTTGGGGCAGGCAGCCGGCAAGGACCTCGCCGATCTGCTCGTCGACGAGCAGAAGCAGCATGTCTTGCCGGTCGACCTGGCGGTTCCAGAGCAGCCAGTCCAGTCCGCGCAAGTCGCCGGCGAGGGTCAGGGCGGTGATCGCGCGGCGCTGGGAGAACTGTCCCGTCTCCAGCAGGCGAAGGACCTGGGCGGCAGCGTTCGTATCGTCCAGGCTGGCCAGGGCGCACTGGTAGGCCCCGCGGACGTAGAAGTTGTCCTCCTTGCCGCGCGGGCCTGCCTCCAGGCGCGAGAGGATTCTCGCGGCCGCCTGTTTGCGGCGATCGGGCGTCGCGGCGGCCAGGGCCAGCAGCATGGCGCCGGTCGAGCGGGCGTCGTCGCTGTAGACGCGCAGCTCGGGCGGGGCGTTGGCGGCCGGCAGCAGCGACAGGCCAAGCTCGAAGGCCCGATCGCCGCCGGTTATGCCGATATTCCAGGCCACGTAGTCGCCCGCGAGCGACACGTAATCCCAGGCGGGGATCTGGATGAACTCCTCGGCCGCCTTTGCGTCGAGTTTCCACAGTGCCACGGCTGCGGCGGCGGAAGGCAGCGGTGTTCGGGCCGGCTTGGGCTTGGGCTGTGAGGCCGGCCAGGTCGTCGGCTCGTAGTCAACCACGACGGCCTGGCGAAGCGTGCGGATGCACTCGTCCGGGCTGGGCACGTTGGGCTCGTCGTCCTGCGGGGCGGCGACCTGTGTGCCCAGCAGCCTGGCCGCGTCGGTGAGCATCAGGCGGAAGCCCGGGCGGGGCGTCCAGAGCTTCTGGCAGATGTCGTTGGCGGCCTGGCGGACGGGCATATTGAGGTCGTTGGCCGCCAGGATCGCGGCGTGGACCTGGCTGACGAGCAGGCCGGGGGGCATCTTGACGGAATCGGCGAGCACTCGTCGCAAGGCCGGGGCCGCGGCGGGCAGTTTTCGCCGCCCTGCCGCCAGCAGTGCCTCGGCGGGCGGGTACAGGCCGGCCTTTTCGCCGCGGTCGATTGTCTCCATGACGGCCCTGGCGGTGGCGTCGTCGTTGAGATCGCCCATAATGTCCAGCAGCCTGTCGCGCAGGGCGGGGTCGTTTGCATCGATGGCCCGGCTAAGCATGGCGGGCAATGTTGCGGCGGCGGCGGTTGGGTCCATTGCGGCCAGGGCATAGGCCGCGGCGGACAGTAGGCGGGGGTCGTTGGCGTCGGTGAGGATCTTGCGGATGTCCGGCAGCAGCGCCTTTCGCCGGGCGATGGCGGCGTCGAGAGTGGCGGCCTCGGCGACGTTGGGGTCGGCATCTCGCACCAGCCGGCCAAGGGTGTCATCGTCGCCCAGCCTGGCCGCAAGCATGCCCGCCAGCGCCCGCACGTCCTGGTTGGCGTCGGCCGATGCGGCCTTCAGGGCCACGCGGACGTACTGGTTGTCCCTCCCGCCGGTCATGATTTCCACCAGGAAGACCTCACGCGCCGACGTCGAGGGGTTGTCGGCCACCTCGTAGGCCCTCATGCGGTCCAGCAGCAGCGGGTTGCGGCCTGGCACGTCGAACCGGCCGAGGATCTGAAGCGCCCGGACCAGCGCGTGGAATTGCCGGTCGGGCGCGCCGCCCATCGCCGATTCCAGGCGGCCGATGATGGCGGAATCCTTGTCGGCCAGGGAGACCGCCCGCAGAACCGCGCGGGTGCGGACCTTGGCGTCGGGGCTGTCCATGTCGCGGAGGATCATGGTGGCGAGGAACCAAGGCAGGCAGAGCACGGCCGCGGCGGCCCCGAGCACAATCGCCAGCGACGCCGTAACCAGCCGGCGCTGCCAAGGGTGCATTCGGAAATATGTAACCAGGGCGGGCATGTCCGCACAGGATACACGCCCGCGGCCCCGCGCGCCAAGGGGCTGCGTCATGCCGGTCGTGGCGCGCGGGGCCGCTTTGGCTTGGTCACCGCGAAACCAGGCTGGTCGCTATCCCCCCGTAACCGAGGCATTATAAAAAAACGTCGGAATGGACTGCTGTTCCCCTTCCCCCCGCGGTATGATCTGACTGGCAAGAGTTCGCGTTCAGAGGGGTACGACCATGAGAAACATCGCGGCTTTGGCTTGTCTGGGTATTTTGTGGAGTACGGCGGATTCACGGCGAACGGCCGGAACGACGCTAGCGGTTTCTGTGTCTCCGTGGACCTGCCTGCCGGTCAGGCAGGCTTGAAGTAACCCTTTGTGTGTGCATGCTTCGCTCCTTGTAGTCGTTCATGTGGGTACATGGCCGGAAGGACTCTTGGCGGCTGTTGACGAATACGGAATCAATAAGGGCCTTCACAATGAGAATCTCGATTATTCTGGTTGGGACATTCATCGGATGCGTATCGTCTGTTTCTCTTGGCCAGACATCTCGGCCCGCCGATAAGCCTCGGCTTGCCATTATTGATTTCTGCATCAAGGGCGATGTCGGGATTAAGGATGCCGGGGAAGTGGTCTCGGAACGGCTCCTGATGCAGATGGGGCAGGATTCCTACCAGCTTGTCGAAAGGTCCCAACTTGCCGCTCTCTTGAAGGAGATCGACCTGACGATTGCCCTGGTGCGCGACAACCCCGAGAAGGTCTATGGCAAGCTGAAGGGAATAAGGTTCATCGTTCTGGGCAGCGTGAACAAGCTGGGGACCATCGCCATAAGCGCACGACTGGTCAACGTGGCGACAGGCGACATCGTTCAAACTGCCGAGGTGTTGGCACGAGACGCCCAAGGCTTGGAGGATGCCCTTGGAGAATTGGCCAAGGTGCTCTTGATGGCCGAGCAAGAGAAGAAGGACTATCTGGGCAAGAGGCCGATAGCGACCTTGCCTTCGGCCAAGGAGAAGGAACTCACCCTCGACCTGGGCAACAACGTCACGATGAAACTGGCCCTGATCCCCGCCGGCAAGTTCATGATGGGCTCGCCGGAAACTGAGAAGGACCATACAAGCGACGAAGGTCCCCAGCGCGAGGTGACGATCTCCAAACCCTATTATCTGGGCGTCTACGAGGTGACGCAGGAGCAGTACGAGCAGATCATTGGCAAGAACCCTAGCGAATTCAAAGGCATGAAGAAGCCGGTGGACATGGTTTCCTGGAATGATGCCGTTGAGTTCTGCAAGAGGCTTTCCCGCAAGACGGGCAAGACGGTAAGCCTGCCGACGGAGGCACAGTGGGAGTACGCCTGCCGGGCCGGAACAAAGACCCGTTTCGGTTTTGGCGATAAAGACGAGGATCTGTGCAAGTACGGAAACTACTGTGACAAGTCGAACACCGACGGTTACTCGTGGCAGGACAAGGACCATAACGACGGATTTGACAAGACTGCCCCTGTCGGTTCGTTGAAGCCCAACGCGTGGGGCCTGTACGACATGCACGGCAACGTGTTTGAATGGTGCTCTGACTGGGGTGCCGCTTCTTACGCAAACGCGAAGAACCAAGACCCCCAGGGACCGGATTCCGGCACGACCCGTGTTCTGCGCGGCGGCTGTTGGGACTGCGATCCTCAGTACTGCCGGTCTGCGTCCCGCTTCTGGATCACGCCTGTCGACCGGATCAACGGCATCGGGTTCCGTGTTGCCGTGGACCTGCCTGCCGGTCAGGCAGGCTTGAAGTAGCACTTTGCTCTTTGTCCTTTTACACTTTGCCCTTCCTGGGGTCCTGGGGCGAAACCCGGCTCGCGGCCCGCGGGCCCTTTGACGTACGACGCATTCATTCCCAACATCCTTCCGGTTTATCCCGGCGTACTGGAGGACCCCTATCACCTTGTTGCGTCTAAGACTTCCTCCACGACCCGACGGATTTCCCGTAGCGGCCTCAAAACCGCCTTTTCCCCCGCCGTCGAGTATTCCTCTCGCAGGCTATTGCCCTGAGGGTCGAGCGCCAGTGGACGCCCGGGGATCTTATGCAGACGGTGGCTTGTCGGCCTCGTTCGCGGCTACATACTTCTCATGATCCAGGAAAAGGCGACATTCCGTGGTCTGCCCTGGCGCAAGCAGCACCTTGAATCGATGGAGCACGCTCGCCGCCTCCGGGTCAATGACGTCAATCCGCCGCAGGCTTTCGTTATCGGTCGATCCTCTCCGGCATGACCTGAGAAGCCATGCCACATGGTGGTCTGTCGAAGGGCAGGAGAACCCCCATATGACGATTCGCTTTGCCGTAACGAGGCGCTCCTTGGCGATCCGAGCAAGCACAGACAACAGCGGGTATCTCTGAAACGACTTCGTCATGCTTGGCGGGACAATCGCGATCTCCAAGTCTGCTCCACAAGTCCCGCAAATACGTGCGCCCGATGACTTCCGGGGGCCAAGAATCCGCCAACTATTGGGGCAGTCAACATTTCCGCACACGAGAAAGTCTAACGAGCCATGTAGGTGAAGAAGCCAAGGCTCATTCCTGGCGGCGAGTTCCTCGGCACCCAAGTAGTTGATGTCTGGGTTCATGACGTATTCGTGGGGCCGCATCCCGCTGCAATAGTCCAAACCACGGTCGTAATTGAACGTTATCACAGTGTCGGCCCCCGTAAGCTTGCCCAGAACCCGATTGTAGTTACCACGCACTTCCGCAGACGATTCTCCCGACTCATCGTCGACAGAAAGCCCCTTCTGGATCACCTCCAGAAGCTGCGATCTGATGATCTGTGCGTGTCGCCTCTCGGGATGCGAAGCCGATCCGTACCAGACCTGCCCCAGACCGAACAGCGTGTTATCAAGGTCTGCAAGTACATCTTCCAGGTTGGCGTCCAGGGCGTCGCGGCCGTTGCCGCTGAACCTGCGCTCCAGATATTCACGCAGGTCTGCGCGAACTTCAATGTCGGTTCGACAGTCCTTCAGGAAGTCCGCAAGCAGCGGGAACCCGCAGAGGGCATGGCTCGCCCCCGCTCCGATGATGTAGACCGTGTTTGTTTGCTGTGCTTCGCTCGTCATGTTTCATCGTCTCGCCTATAGTGCAGAGTCAGCAAAGCCATAAAGGTATGCGCCATCCCAATTGCCCATTATAACGAGAAGCTCCCACGGGTGCATCGGGATGTCAAGCGGCAGTGATCAAGTTAATGCAGTGCAGCAACACGTCGGCCGGAATGGTCCTGCCATAACGGCACATTAACGGCATAATAACG
>CAYOBS010000252.1:0-5791 GCA_964402305.1 uncultured Planctomycetaceae bacterium
CTCACCCGATGAAGGAAAAAGCCGAGGACGAGAACGAGGACGAGGACGATGGCTGTCGCCGTAACCTGGAGCCTGCCTGCTCGGGATGGGGTTCAGGACTTCAGACTTCAGGCCTCTGCCTTCACACTTCCGCCTTCTGACTTCCGCCTTCATACTTCTTCCCTCCCCTCCGCTCCCGCCACACCCGCACCCGTAATCTCGATCCCGACCGGCCACGCCACGGGCAAAGGGGCCAAGGCCAAATCAAAAACGCCCGGCCGCCAAGGCCGGAAAAAGTGCCGGCCCCTCTTATCCCGAATGACCCGCATCGACAACGAAGTCAACAAGGCCATTCCTGTCAGCACGGTCAATCCGGTCGGGCCATAATATGTACCCTCTTCCTTGGGTTTGTGTCTTCACCCCTAAGGTTTCGTTGAACCAGTCGCTTTCATGACCTTGAAGTTGTTCTTTGCTATACTTTCGACCTTTGATTGACGATCCTCGGAAAGCCGCAAATCAGACAGGCCGTAACAGCCGCTTTTTTCAAAGGCAGGTACAATCTCTGCGGCATATTGCGTGGAGTTCATCAGTACCAGCGCAAAGGCCGCAGCAGCCACGACGAAATCCTCCTGATCCTTCAAGCGTGCAGCGATGGCCGTCTCATACTCCTTGGCGTTGAGCAACCCCAACGCAAGCAACGCATCCTTGCGGTCAAGAGATGACGGCGATTCCAACAGCTTCGCGATGGCCTTGACATACTGGCGAGCCCCCAGGACGGCCAGTGACCTTGCTGCATAGCCTCTCTTGAACTCGTTTCCCAGCAGAGCTGCGATTTGAGGCGTCTGTTCCATGGCCCCCAGTTGAGCCAGGGTGAAACACGCAGTCTCCGCGACCGATGGGTCGCCGTCAGCCTCAACCAGCTTGGCAACGTCCTCGGCAAAAGCTTGTGCCCCCATCATCCCCAGGGCTGACATAGCACACATCTTTATCTTGTCACTCGGGTCATGCAGCAGCATCGCAACGGCCTTGGCGTGCTGGTTCGCCTTGAGGTAGCCCAATCCCAGAGCTGCGCCTCCACGAACATTGTCGTTCTTGTCTGACAGCATCGCCGCCATGTCGTCAGCGTACTTCTTGGCGCCCAGAATGCCCAAGGCCATAGCCGCTCTTCCGCGATCAATATCCACGAAGACTTCGGTCGTGGTCTCGTCCCATTCGGCCGGCCGTGATGAGGGCGATTTCATCATCTTGGCGATCTTGTCTGTCTCCCCGTGCTGGCCGGCCGTCGCGAGTGAAATTGCCGCAAAGGCCCGCATCACTGGGTCCGGATCATCCAGCATCTTACGCAGTGAATCCAGAATCCCTTTGGCTCCGCCGCCGGCGCGGAAACCGACGATATCTTCCTGCCCGTAAGCCTCCATCGTGTCAAACATCTTCTGGGCCCGTGCCTTGCCGGCTTCAGTGGCACAGTGGCACATGGTCCAACTCATGGCCAGCATGGCTGGCTGCTCACCTCCCGGAAAAAGGCACTCCATCTGTTTTCGTTCTTCTGCTGTAAAAGTGCCGGAAAGGGTCCCGGACGGGCGGGATGACAGGACGCCGTCGGCCCCTTTGCGTTCATGCACCGTGTCAGAAAGAACTCTGCCCGTCGGCAGATGAATGGCCACCTCGCGGTTGTCTGTCCGAACCAGGACCACATCCTTTTGCATGACGAGGTCGCTGAGTGTGGGTTTGACCGACACTTTCCAGAGGGGCTTGCCCGTCTCAACTTCCAGGCAGGTCACTACCGTTCCTTGATCCATCGCCAACGTGATGACCCTTGTGTTGCCCGCCGCCGCGACCTTTGGTGGGTAAATGCCCTCGTCCGAGATGGTCGACCACAACTTGTCTCCCTTGGCGAGGTCCCGCGCCTCGATCCACGGCCCCTTGGCGCCGCATCCGCTCAGCACCAATCGTTGACCGATCAGCAGGACTTCCGCAACCCAGCCGGGCAGGTCCTGCTCTTCCAGCTTCCAAATGATCTGCCCATCCACCAACTGCCGAAGTTGGACCCACCCACGTTTGAATTCCACGTTGCCCGAAAGGTAGAGTCGTCCGTTGATGATCCGCAGTCCCTCCAATCCTCCTGGCCCCAGGGCCTCGGCGGCGATTTCATAAACCAGATGCTTGGTTGACAGGTCAAACGCTTTTACCTTACCTTGGCCATTGCTGATCGCTCCGTAAACGCAGAGGTGGCCTGCAATCTCCCAGAATGCTCGCGTATAGGGCACATTTGCCACCGGGAAATCACCCGGCTTGACCTCCAGCAGTATCTCCTGACTCGCCTTGTCCCGTACGGTCAAGAAGTTCTGTTGCGAGGTATAGTCGACATAGCCCGAGGTCGTGTCATAGCGGCCAATGGTCTGGGAAAAGCTGACCCCTTTGTCGGTGACGGTCGTCTTGACGTCCGCCGCCGACTTCTCGCCACTCTTGGCGTTCTCCAAAGTGGGCGACGTGGCGTCCGGCCCGACAGACTTGGGGGCACACGAGACCAACCCCATCGTCGCGAGTACCAGACCCAGCAGCGACCAACGCATATTCACCATCGGGTTTCTCCTTTATCCGAGCAAATAGGTACGCTAACCATTTCCCGCCCCAGGCGCTCCGTGTGAGTCCCGTGGTCGAGCGGCAAATCATGGTTGGCGTCCTAACTACCTGCGCCGCCTCATCGCTTGCCCATCCAATGTTCTTCGATCTGCTCGAGCGACCGGCCCTTGGTTTCCGGCACCCATCCCCACACCAGCACGATGGTCACCAGACAGAAGACGGCGTACAGGAAGAACGGGAAACCGTGGTTAAATACGCGAACCAAGTACGTGTCTTTGCCGTCCATCATCTTGAAAGTCTGCGTGACGATGAAATTGGCGATCCACAGGCAGGCAACGGCGATCGCCATGGCCCGGCCTCGGATCCTGGTCGGGAAGATCTCCGACAGGATTACCCAGGTTACCGGCCCGACGGAAAGCGCGAAGCACGCGATGTAGCCAAGCATAAAGGCCAGGATCCACAACTGCGTTTTGCCATGGTATGCCGCCAAGCCCAGCGCCACCAGACAGATGCCCATTCCGAGAGAGCCTATTATCATCAGGGGTTTTCGGCCGAGGCGGTCCACCGTCCATATCGCGATCACCGTGAACAGCAGGTTCACCGCACCGACCACCACATTCATGAGCAGGGCGGCGTCGAAGCTAGTGCCGAGGTTCTTGAATATCTCGGTCCCGTAATACAGGAAAACATTGATGCCCGTAACCTGTTGAAGGATCGCCAGAGCCACGCCGATGACGAGCACCATTTTGAGGCCGGGCTTAAAGAGCATGCGAATACTGCCAGTCTCCTGGGCGATGACGTACTCTATCTCCCGAAGTTCCTTTTCCGCCACGGCCGGGCCGTTGACCCGCGTCAGGATAGCCAGGGCCTGGTCCGTCTTGCCCTTGGCCGCCAGGAATCGCGGCGTCTCGGGGACCAGCAACATCAGCACGAACAGCATACCGGCCGGGATGGCCTCCGAGGCGAACATCCACCGCCAGCCGGTGGACTGATTCCAGGCGTCGCTTGCTGAACCCGCGATGAAGTAATTGACCAGATAGACCACCAGGAAGCCCGCAACGATGGCGAACTGGTTGACCGATACCAGTCTGCCTCGAATCCTGGCCGGACTTATCTCGGCAATGTACATAGGGCTGGTCATTGACGCGGCCCCAACGGCCAGGCCGCCGAGGATGCGATAATCGACGAACAGGGAGTATGCACTTGTGTCAGGCAACCCCAATCGGTAGTGTTCTCCGAAAAGTGGATACCCCGTTAAGAGGAATTCGGTGAGATCTATCGGAATGGCCGACCCGACGGCGGAGATGAAGAACAGCACGGCTGAGATGATGAGGACCTTCTTGCGCCCGATGCGGTCACTCATGGTTCCAGCCAGCACGGCCCCCAGCACGCAGCCCACCAGGGCGCTGCTGGCCGCCCAACCGGTCTCGAAGTCTGTTAATTCAAGATTCCTAACCGCTCCAAAATACTTCCCCATTGGCCCGATGGCGCCGTTAATCACCCCGGTGTCGTAGCCGAACAGCAGCCCGCCCAGTGTGGCCACCAGGCAGACCCGCACCGTAAACGACATGCTGCCTTTGTCGCCCATCGCCGGCGTCGTGTCAGGTAATGTGCTCATTTCATGTCCTCTTTCGTCAATCAGTTGGAGCTGTCACGGTAGGCCTTGAACAGGGCCAGCACGTTTTCGATCGGGACCTGGGCCTGTATGTTATGAATGGCGTTGAACACGAATCCGCCGCCGCGGCCGAATATGTCGATGCGGCTTCGCACCTCGTCGTACACCTGCCGGGCCGTGCCGAATGGGAGGGTCTTTTGTGTGTCAACGGCCCCGCCCCAGAAGGTGAGCCGGTCGCCATAGGCGTCCTTAAGCTTCCTGGCATCCATACCGCGGGCGGAACACTGCACCGGGTTGAGGACCTCAAAGCCCGACTCGATGAAGTCCGGGATGAGTCCCGACACCGCGCCGCAACTGTGGATGAACACCTT
Organism: uncultured Planctomycetaceae bacterium; assembly: GCA_964402305.1. Taxonomy (GTDB): domain Bacteria; phylum Planctomycetota; class Phycisphaerae; order SM23-33; family SM23-33; genus JAUWQU01. The sequence goes on from CAYOBS010000252.1 coordinate 4,549, forward strand.
CCACTTGGTGTTGTTGTGGATGAAGGTGTTGATCTGCTTATGGAACGGCTGGTACAGGTCGCGGTAGGCGTTAGGGGAGATAAACAGGCCGTTCTGCGTGCCGAAGTCGGCGCCCGTGGTGAACGCCACCTGCACGTTATCGCCCAGGGCCTTGGCGAGCACGGCCAGGTTCCCCAGGGCGATCTCGCACTGCTTCTCGAAGATCGCGTAGACGTGGTCGCGATTGGCCGCGGTGGCCATGTACCACTCCTGCACGTCGCGGATGCCCTTGGTGCGCCTCATCCACATCGCCGGAACCAGGGCAATGTCGCCAAAGCCTGCCCCCGGAGCGCTGAGGATGGCGCCCTTGCCGGCGGCGGCGGCTGCACGGGCGGAAGCGGCCATGAAGTCCACGACTTCCCGGCTCAGCGGGCCGAACTCCTCCAGGTTGTCCCGGATGTCAAGATTGTCCTCGTCGATAGGCTCCTGCCGGCAGATCGCGTCGAAGTAGAACCCGTCCTTTGGCATGTGGCCGCTGGGGGGAATCGACGTGTCGCCCTCCGGATGTATGTACCAGTCGCCCTTGTCGTCGGTGGTGATGTTGAACTGCCCGGGGACCAGCACATCCGTGCCGTCGAACAGCCGCAGCGGCTTGAAGTCCTTGTTCTCGAAGCCGAACATCGTCCGCGGCCCCATGACGCCGACCACGTCGACTCCAAGTGCCTCAGCCAGTTTGGCGTCGATCTCGCCCAGCATCTGGTACGGCTCGATGACCTTGACACGATAATCCTTCTCGCCCAGCAGCACCTGCCGCAGCCGGTGAACGGTGGTAACATTCATGCCCGTAACGTGGGTGGCGCCGAAATCCATCGGGGGACGATCCGGCTGCCTGTGCTCCAGGGCCGTCTGGAAGCGTTTTAGAGAGGTCATTGACGTGTCTTTCCTTTCCGATCCCGCGCCGCGGCGGCAACTCCTATCAGGCTCTTGCGGCAGAGCGATATTTCCCGGATGGCCTTGAGCGGACAGCCATCTCCGGCGTCGTGGCGATTTTACATTCTCTTGTCGTTTTCCACCAGCAATTCACGATATTCACGGCGATTCCGCAAGCCGAAGCGTTTGACGTGCCCGCGGCGGGGTTTACGCCGTTTTTCGGGGTCAGGCAGATTCGCGGGGGTGATTTCAGGGCCAGCCGAGCAGTGGCGGAGTTCAAGGCCGCCGGCTGATCGCTTTCGCGGCCGGCAGCATGGGCAAGGGTGGCGCGCCT
>CAYOBS010000253.1:0-4223 GCA_964402305.1 uncultured Planctomycetaceae bacterium
AAAGGAATCATCGGCCTCGAAAGGAATCATCGGCTCCGATAAGGAGTCAGGTGGAATAATTCGCATGAGGAAAAAGGGGGAGAAAAAGGAAAAAAGGCGGAACAAGAGAATATCTTTTCCCCGTGGCACAGTGCGGGCTTCGCCCGCAAATGTTAAATGTTCAATGCCAAATGCTCAAAACGCCAGGACAGCGGCAAACATCATCGAGAAAAAATGATCCTGCGCGTTTGTGGAACAGGAGCCCGGCCACGCCGGCCGAGAAGACCCAGCCACGCATTATGCTTGTTTGGCGGGGGACGGTCAAGTAAAAGGGAACGGTAAGGTAGGACCGTAAGGGAATTCAGCTTATGCTTTTCAACCTTTCGCCTGTGGAAATAGCGCTGCTGCTGCCTTTGCTGATATTCAGCCTGGTCATCCACGAGCACGCGCACGCCCGCACGGCCTGGTGCTTCGGCGACGCAACGGCCAAGGACATGGGCCGGATGACCCTGAACCCCCTTGCCCATCTGGACCCCATCGGAACGCTGGCATTGCTCTTCATCGGCTTCGGCTGGGCCAAGCCGGTGCCGGTGAACCCCTTCAACCTCCACCCGGTGCGCCTGGGCAACATAGCCGTGAGCCTGGCCGGACCGGCAAGCAATCTGCTGCTGGCGGTGCTCAGCCTTCTGCTGATGGTCGGCTGTCGCATGGCTTATGAGCGCGAGCTGATCGGTGATTCCATTTACGATCCGGCCAGCAACTGCCTGTGGGTCCTGGCGAGCATCAACATCGTCCTCTTCACGTTCAACCTGGTGCCGCTTTATCCCCTGGACGGGCACCATATCCTCGGCGAAATGCTGCCCCATACCATGGGGGCTGCCTACATGCGATGGCAACTGCAGTACGGGCGAATCGCATTGATCGCTCTGCTGGTCGGGCCGAGGGTGCTGTCAAACGTCACCAACAACCCCAACTTCCCCAATCCGCTTCACATGCTGTTTGATTACGCCAGCAACGTGATCCTGGCCGTCATGCACATGGCCTAACCGCGTCGCAGCACCATCGCCAGGTACGACTCGCTGACCGGCTCGCCGGCCAGGTCCAACTGCCGGCTGACGGCGAAGACCGTCGGCTCGTCGGGGCCTTCGACCTCAACGAAGCAGCCGATGCCCGCCAGTTCGTCGAGTTCCACCATGCACTCGCCCAGCCGGTAGCTGGTGCGGCGCTTGCGGACGATGACGGTCGGCACAAGCCCGCAGGCCTCGAAGACCTTCTCCATGGCCTGAACGTCGTCCAGGTAGGTCTGGTGTTCCGGGCGGACCTTCGCCCGCGAGTCGGTGCGGCGCGGGCCCTTGAACGTCACCTGCGGGCGGGTGTCGATCTCGCCGCCGGGCCCGTCAAGGCGGCGACACTGGCGGATCCGCAGCCCGCAGCCGCCCTCGCGAAGCAGGCCCAGCGGCGTGTCGTAGAACCGGTCGATCTGCTCGAACGAGCCCAGATAGCTGCCGCCCTCGCGCCGAAGGGCGTCCGAGACCGCCTGATGGCCGGTAACGGCGAACTTGACTTCGATCTCCTGATTGGCGGAACTGCCTGCCGCGTTCATGGCCGGATTATACGCAACCGGCGCGCCGGCTGCCAGCAGGTAACCACAGGCTGGCAACCGCAGGCTTCAGTCTACAGGTTGCCGAGGCATGGGTCTGATAGGTCCTATAGGTCCTATAAGACCTATGGACTTGGGCTGCCTGCCTCCTGCTCGCTGAAGCGAACAGGCATCGGGGCAGGATCCACGTGTTCCGACTTCCCGGTTCCGGGTTCCGTTTTTCTCTTATCCCGGCTACCGGCTACCCGTTCCGTTTTTTCTCTTCCGGGTTCCCTGTTCCGGGTTCCGGGTTCCGTTTTTCTCTTCCCCCCGGTTCCGCCTTTCGCCTTATCCCGCCCCTGCCCCGGCCGAAACCCAGCCATTCAATCAACAACCCGCCGGTCAGCAGGTGCAGCATCTCCGAGCCGACGGTGCGGACCATGTCCCTTGCCCGCCGGGCGCCGGGGTCCGGCATGCCTATCAGAAGCAGCAGCGCCGCGAACCTGGCGACAGTCGAGACGGCGAACGTCGCGTGCCAGTTGTTCCACTCGAAGATCCCCACGTGCAGAGGGTGGTACCAGGACGCCTTGGCCAGGCCCTCGGCCAGCAGCCCGCCGCATACCGCGCCGATCACGCCGCCCATGCCGCAGAAAACCGCGTGGGCCGCCACGTACTTGTTCCGCCCGCCGCCGTCGGCGAAACCCAGGATGATGCCCTGCTGGCCGAGCATCACACCCGACCAGCCGACGAAGCCGAAGAATATGGTCGTCGAGCATATCAGCCACGCCCCTACCGGCGCACCGGGGCCCAGCAGTTGCCAGTTGCCCAAGTCAACGCTCCAGCCAAGCCAGGCCGCGATTGCGGCGCCCGCCTGGGCGCCCCACCCGCCCAAGGCGTTGACGGCCTCGGCAACGTACGGCGGGTTCGGCGTGAAGCGGGAGGCGAAGCAGTACGGCACGGCCCCGAAGGCGGCCACGAGAGTGGCGAGCATCAGCGTAGGCCGCCGGCCCCAGCGGTCCATGAGCGTGCCCCAGGGCTTGGCCGACACGATCGCCATCAGCGGCCCGAGGATCATGTAGATCACGTTGATCGACATGTGGCTGAGGTGCAGGTCCTCCCTCATGTTGCGGACGTAGAACGACCCGCCCATGGTCATGGCGAAGGTGATCATCGCGCCGTAGAGCACGTAGCGGCGGAATGCGTGATCCTTCAGCGGGTCGATCAGCAGTTGCCCGATCACGGCCGCGACGTAACGTACGGCGTAGATGGCGGCCCCCGCGGCGCCGCGGCCGGGCGGGGCGATGGCTATATTCATGGCCGGGGGCGGGTGCTTGTCGGGCGTCGTCGGCCTGACCTCTCGGATTCGCAGGAACATGAGTATGTCGGCCAAGCCGAAGAATGCCGCCGCGACAAACATCGCCGCAAGAGCCCAGAGCAACTGCGGCTGGGCCTGCGGGGTGACCGGCTTGGACGGATCGGTCATGCAGTCCACGAAGATCGACAGGCCGATGGCGACGGGAACCAGGATCGTGCGGGTTATCTGCCCCCGCCGGGCCAGGAACCGCCCGCGGATGCGCCGCGGGATCAGGTCGCCCATCCAGGTCAGCCACGCCGGCGAGCCGATCGCGTCCAGCACCGACGCGATGAGAACGGTCACCAGCACCAGCCAGATCCCCGCCCGCGTGCCGGCCAGCGTCACCAGAATCAGCGCCACCACAAGCCAAAGCAGCCGGGATATGGATTTGCTTATGATGAACACGTACTTGCGAAGGCCGGTGCGCTCGATGATGACCACCGCCGCCAGGTTCGCCAGCGTCGCGATCGACGGCAGCGCGGTCATCAGGCCGAAGTCAACGTTGCTGAAGCCCAGCATCACCTGGAAAGAGTTCATCCAGCTCCCGCCCGTGCAGGTCATCCAGATGATGCCCAGCGCCCAGGCGGCAGTGACCAGCCGCAGGGATCGGCGAAGCTCGGCCTTGCGGATGCTCAGGGCCGGCAGGACTTCGAAAGACGCATGACGCAGCCGCATGAAGCCAACCTCACGCCACGCCACGTTTGGCGGAACGTCGATTATGCCAAAAAATACACCGGAAACTATAAACCGCAGAGCCTCGCGTCCACAGCGCCTTCCTACAAGCGAATTCCGCCCCCCAGACCGGAAAACTGCCCAGGCCGGCCATCACGGCGACCGGCCAGGAAGACCGCGGCCTGCGACAATATGAAGTGGCGGCAAAGTAGTGATAAAGTTGCGGCAAAAGTTGCGGCAAAAGTTGCGGCAAAAATCGCTTGTCAAGCGGCCCGCGAGCGGGTATCATGCCCCGACTCGTTAGAAGTCGAGACAACTATAACTGATACCGCGAGACAGCATCATGCATTACCCACACAGGATTTCGAAGGTAAAGAGGGCACGTAAGATCGGCTTCCGCGCCCGGATGCGCACCTACAACGGCCGAAAGACCATCAACAACAAGCGCCGAGTAGGCCGGCGAGTCCAGGTAGTGTAGCAGTACTTTTCAGCATTTTTAGCAAAAAAGCCGCCCCCTGGCTAAAGATTATCGGGCAGGCGCGACCAGACCGGACGCGCCCGCCCTTTTTGTTGCGCCGGCAACCGCGAACCTGGAAAAGCGAACAGCGGAACCCGGAGAAGCGAACAGCGGAACCCGGA
>CAYOBS010000253.1:4323-5743 GCA_964402305.1 uncultured Planctomycetaceae bacterium
GCGAACCTGGAAAAGCGAACAGCGGAACCCGGAGAAGCGAACAGCGGAACCCGGAAAAGCGGAACCTGGAAAAGCGAACAGCGGAACCAGGAACCTGGAACACAGAACCCGGAAAAGCGAACAGCGGAACCCGGAAAAGCGGAACCTGGAAAAGCGAACAGCGGAACCCGGAACCTGGAACCTGGAACAGCGGAACCCGGAGAAGCGGAACCTGGAAAAGCGAACAGCGAAACCCGGAACACAGAACCTGGAATCCAGCTACCGGATGACGGTCAGGGCTGGCTGCATAAGTGCAGGGTTGTCCCATTCGAGAGGAAAGCAACTGGCAGGCTTCAGAGACCCCCTGTTGCAGCGCTTCAGCCAAGCCCCCCATCAACTTACGACGCCGGTTGCCGGGTTCCTGGTTCCTGGTTCCTGGTTCCTGGTTCCGCTGTTCCGGGTTCCTGGTTCCGCCTTACGTCTTGCGGGGCTGGCGTCAGGCGGCGACGACCTGTCGTGTTGCCACAACGCGAAGTATCTGCTGGTTTTCCGTCAGTCTCTGGATGAGGTCCCGCACGTAGGCAAGTTGACTCTGACGGTCCCGCTCGATTGCTTCCTCGCTCGGCCGACCTGCCGGGCCGGCGACGCTGTCAAACTCATGGATCAGCATGTTATAGTCCACCTTGTTATAGTCCACCTTGCGCTCTTGTCGAATCCGACTTCCGTGCGCCGCACGCCGACGCGCCAGCATCTTTTATTCTTTTATCGGCGCGCGAACCGGGGGCGACTTGAGCTATTTGCCCCTCAATAATTCCCCAAAGCCCCCGATCCGCCCTGCACAGGATGTGTCCAGGCCTGCACAATTCGTGTAGCGAAGCTACATTGGGCGCGGCGAGGCAGTTGCCACCTACGACCGGTGGCTGGGCATCGTGGCGGTTCTGCCCACAGTGGACGGTTTTCGGATCAGTGGCGTGGATCGACGGCCAGGCCGACGCGTACCCGACAAGCGCCCCGGCCGCCAAACGCGAGCCGCTCACCCGGCTCATGCCAACCACCACCCAGGTCGGCCTGCGGTGGGATCACCCCAACAAGAAGCTCTGGGCGGAGACTTCCTGCACGTTCACCGACAGCGCCGACCGTCTCAGCAGCAGCGACATGGCGGACACCCAGCGAATCCCTCCTGGCGGCACGCCGGGATACACAGTCCTCGATATCCGCGCCGGCTGGAAGGTCAACGACTCGCTCGACGTCTGGTCGGCAGTCGAGAACGTCACCGACCGAGACTACCGCATCCACGGCTCGGGCGTGAACGAGCCGGGCACGAACTTCAAGTTCGGCGCCAAATGGCGGTTCTGAGCGGCAGAAGCAAAGGACAGGCTTCGCGCAGAGGGCTTGGCGCGGGCTTTGCCCGCAACCCAATTGCGGATTGCGGATTGCGGAT
>CAYOBS010000254.1:0-5742 GCA_964402305.1 uncultured Planctomycetaceae bacterium
TGCCTGATCTGCACGTTGAGAACTGGGGCCAAGCCTGAGCGGTCGGCCTTTTCCCCATGCCCGCAGCCGTTTCCGGTTGCCTTGCCCGCGAGAATGCCTACAATACAGCACTTTACTTTCCAGGGCTTTTTGGCATGGCGCAGGGCGCAGGGCGTAAGGCGCCGGAGGCACAATAAAGGTGTCCGAACTATCCGAACGGTTTTTCGATAAGCAGCTTCCTAACGGGCTGAGGCTGCTGGGCCAGCAAATGGAGCAGGTGTCGTCGGCGGCGATGACGCTAATCGTCCCGGCCGGGGCCGCGCACGACCCGGCGGGGCTTGAGGGGGCAGCCTCGATCATCTGCGAATGGTCCCTGCGCGGGGCCGGGCAGCGCAACACCCGCCAACTCAACGACGCCCTGGACAGCCTGGGTTGTCAGCACGGCGAGACGATCCGCAGCGACCACGTCATTTACTCCGCCGCCCAGCTCTCGCGGAACCTGGACGCCGTGATCGAGCTTTACGCCGACATCCTTCGCCGCCCCCGCCTGGAGGATGAGACGTTCGATCCGTGCCGGGACCTGGTCGAGCAGGACCTCGAGAGCCTCGAGGATGAGCCGGCCCACAAGTGCAATCTCATGCTCCGCGAGCGGTTCTACCCCCGCCCGCTCGGGGCAAGCGGCTACGGCGCGTGCGAAAGCCTCGCCGCCGCCACGCCGGAGGCACTGCGGGAGCAATTCCGCCGGCGCTTCTGCCCGGCCGGGACAATCCTCGCCGTCGCAGGCGACATCGACTGGCCCGCCATCTGCGACCGGGCGGAGCAATTGCTTGGCGACTGGCAGAGCGTGGCGGTTGCGGCGCCCGCGATCCAACCGCCGCTTGGGGGCATCGAGCACGTGGCCAAGGAATCCGCTCAGACACACATCGGCCTGGCGTACGCCACAGTCACGATCAGCCACGAGCAGTACTACGCCGCCCGCCTGGCGGGCATGGTGCTTTCCGGCGGGGCCGCGGCCAGGCTGCACACGGAGCTCCGCGAGAAGCGTGCCCTGGTCTACCACGTTTCGGCCAGCTACCACAGCCTCAAGGACCACGCGGGCGTCTTCGCCTACGCGGGCACGCGCCCGGAGCTTGCCCAGCAGACATTCGACATGACCGTCGGCGAAATCCGCCGCCTGGCCGACGGGATCGAGCCCGACGAGATCACCCGCGCCAGAACCCAGCTCAAGAGCGCCCTTATCATGCAGGGCGAGTCCACCAGCGCCCGCGCCAACGCGCTGGCCAGCGACTTCTACCACCTCGGACGGGTCCGCGGCCTGCGCGAGCTGTCCGACGCCATCGACGCGACGAAAGCCGATGACATCCTCGACCACGTGCGCCAGCACCCGGCGAAGGACTGTACCGTCCTGGTCATCGGGCCAAAGCCCGTCGACACGGGCATCCTCAAGCAATAGCCGTCGGCCAGGCCGGCCGGCGATGGAAATACCATGAAGCTCAAGCACGCACAACTGGACAACGGGTTGACGATCATCGCCGAGGTCCGCAAAACCGCGGCCTCCATGGCGGCGGGGTTCTTCGTCCGCACTGGCGCTCGCGACGAGACGCCCGAGGTCGCCGGCGTCAGCCATTTCCTGGAGCACATGGTCTTCAAGGGCACGGCCCGGCGGGGCCCGCTGGAGGTCAACCGCCAGTTCGACTCCATGGGCGCCAACTACAACGCGTTCACCTCCGAGGAGAACACCGTCTTCTACGGCGCGGTCCTGCCGGAATACCAGGATGACCTGCTGGATCTGCTTTGCGACGTCCTCCGCCCGAGCCTGCGACGCGAGGACTTCGACCTCGAGAAGAACGTCATCCTCGACGAGATCGCCCGCTACGAGGACATGCCGCGATATCGACTCTACGAGATGCTCCTGGCCGAGTACTTCCGCCCGCACCCGCTGGGTCAGAGCGTTCTGGGCACCAGCAAGTCCGTTGGCGCCCTGACGCAAGAGCAGATGCTGGCGTACTTCAACCGCCGCTACGCCGCGAACAACCTAACGCTCGTCGGCGTGGGCAACGTCAACTTCGACGCCCTGGTCGCCAAGGCCTCGCAAATGTGCGGGCATTGGCCCGCCGATGAGGTCGGGCGGGACATCGCCCAGCCGGCGCCTCAGTGCGGGCAGAGAATCGTCACGGACCCCAACGTCGTCCGCCAGCAGCTCGCGCTGGCCTCGCCGGGGCCGTCCAGCCAGGACGCCGACCGCTACGCCGCCATGCTCGCCGCGACGCTGCTGGGCGACGTTACCGGCAGCAGGCTCTACTACGCCCTGGTGGACCCGGCCCTGGCCGACGAGGCCACGATGGCCTACGACTCGCTCGACGGAACCGGAGCGTTCATGACGTTCCTGTCCTGCGACAGCGACCAGTCCGCCCGCGTCGTCGAGATCGCCCGCCGCGAGATGGCCCGGTTCCAGGCCAATGGCCCCGCCGAGGCTGAACTGCTGGCCGCGAAGAACAAGATCGCCTCCGGCGCCACGCTCAAAGGCGAGGTGCCGATGGGCAGGCTTACCGCCGTGGGCTACGACTGGGTCTACCGCCAGGAGTACATCCCCCTTGCCGACCAGATAGAGACGCTCTTCGCCGTCACCGCCGAGCAGGTCGTCGAAGTCACAAGAAAGTACGATCTCGGCAAGACGATGCTCGTGGCGCTCGGGCCGCTGGAGAAGCTATGATCGCGGCAAAGCCGCGATGATTGCGGATTGCGGATTGCGGATTGCGGATTGCGGATTGCGGATTCTCGCTGTCGGAGGCGGCGGGCTCCAAAGGGCCGGAATGACATCATCGAAAGAAGATAGGTCGTGCGTGCCCGCCTCCTCGGCCAACCCTGCCGCACGCATGGACGTCGCCGGCAAACGGGTGACCGTGCTGGGCCTCGGGCGGTTCGGCGGCGGCGTGGGCGTCGCGAAGTGGCTCTGCTCGCGGGGCGCCCGCGTGACGGTCTCGGACCAGGCCCCGGCTGAAAAACTCGCCGAATCCGTCGCCGCCCTGGCCGGCCTGGACATCACGCTGCATCTCGGCGGCCAGCAGAGCGAAGACTTCACCACGCCGGACCTGCTTGTCGTAAGCCCGGCCGTGCCCCCGCAGGCCGAACCGCTGGGCCTTGCCGCCGCCGCCAAAGTGCCCCGGACCACGGAGATCAACCTCTTCATCGCCCGGTGCGTGGCACCGATCGTGGGCATCACCGGCTCGGTCGGCAAGAGCACCACCACCGCCATGATCGGCGAGATTCTGGCCGCGAAGCTGCCCACTCACGTCGGCGGAAACATCGGGCGAAGCCTTTTGAGCGAACTGGGCCAAATCCGCCCCGACCACGCGGTGGTCCTGGAACTATCGAGCTTCCAACTCGACGAGCTGCCGGAGATCGGCATCTCGCCGCACGTGGCGCTGGTGACCAACCTGCTGCCCAACCACCTCGACCGCCACGGCACGATGGAAGCCTACGGGCAGGCCAAAAAGAACATCTTCCGCTTCCAGCGGCCCGGCGACGTGCTCGTCCTGAGCGCCGCCGACGCACCGACGCGCAACTGGGGCCGCGAGGCCGCCCCCGGCGTGCGGGTGGAGTACTTCGACCCCGCGGGCGAGCCGTTTGAGCTGTCGGTCGTCGGCGAGCACAACCAGACAAACGCCCAGGCAGCGTGGGCCGTCGCAAGGCAGTTTGGCGTATCCCGCAACCAGGCCGCCGCCGCACTCAAGGCGTTCGCGGGACTCCAGCACCGCCTGCAATTCGTGGCCGAGATCGGCGGCGTGAGGTACTTCAACGACGCCAAATGCACCACGCCGCAAGGCGCCATCGTCGCGCTGGAATCGTTCCCCGCCCGCTCGGCCGTGATGATCGTCGGCGGCTACGACAAGCACGTCAACTTCGACGCCCTGGGCGCCGCCCTGGCCGGGCGGGCCAAGGCGGTCATCACCGTGGGCGCCACCGCCGGGGCGATCGCCTCCGCCGTCCAGGCCGGCATCGCCGCCGGGCGCGGCCAAGCCGAAAGCCAAGGCGCCGCCGACAGCCCGCCCGTCATTGGCGCGGAGTCATTCGAGCAGGCCGTCGATCTCGCCCGCCGTGCCGCCAAACCGGGCGATGCCGTCGTCCTCTCCCCCGCCTGCGCCAGCTACGACATGTTCGACAACTACGAACAGCGCGGCCTGCGCTTCGTGGAACTAGTCAAAGGCGGTAGCCCCATCCAATAGGTCCTATAGGACTTATGGGTCTCATGGGTCTCATGGGTCCCATGGGTCCCATGAATCCCATAGGTCTCATAAGTCCTATAGGTCGCATAGGAATTATCGAACAGGCCTGCGGCTACCAACCACATTCCACTATTCTTGCCCTGCCCGGCGCGGCATAATTGCCTGCCATGGACGACACGCGGCGCACGGATGCGGCGGCGTCGGCGGATGATCTTCCGCCGGAAGACGCCTGCGCGCAGGTGGACGGTTCGGTCGTAGCGGCGGGGGGGGCTTCCCCGGTCGCGTCCACTGCGGACGACCACGCCCGCCACGCCGAGCGCGAGCGATTCTTCGGGGCCGCAAAGCTGGTGGCCGGCATCACGCTGCTCAGCCGATTCGCGGGCCTGGCTCGCGATCTCGTCCAGGCCTGGATGTTCGGGGCGAAGTTCACCAACGACGCCTTCAACACCGCCTTCGCCATGCCAAACTTCTTCCGGCGCCTGTTCGGCGAGGGGGCCCTTTCGGCCGCGTTCGTGCCGGTGTTCAGCGAGATCATGGAACTCCAGGGCCGGCAGAAAGCCGCGGCGCTGCTGGCCAACGTGCTGGGGCTGCTTGGGCTGGCCCTGGCCGTGCTGTGCCTGCTTGTGGAAAGCGGCCTGCTCGTGGCGTACCTGCTGACGCCCGACGACAACGCCAGCCGCCAACTGGTGCTCGTCTACGCCGGAATAATGATGCCCTTCATGGTCACCATCTGCCTGCTTGCGCTCGGCTCGGCGGCGCTTAACTGTGTGGGGCATTTCGCATACCCAGCCGCGGCGCCGATCGTCCTGAACATCGGCATAGTCGCCGCCAACCTCTGGCTCGCCCCGCGATTCGCGGGCGAAAACGTCCAGCTCGGCGTCGTGGCGGCAAGCGTGGTCGTCTCCGGCGCGCTGCAACTGGTGCTGCTGGTCTGGGTACTAAAGGCGCACAACCTGCCGTTCATCCCCAGGCTGTTTCCGGTCCACCCGGCGATGCGCAAGATGCTCTCGCTCATGCTGCCGATGCTCATCCCGCTTGGTCTGCTGCAATTCAACGCGATGATCGACAAGCCGATGGCCCTGTATTTCACCGCCACCAAGGACTCACCGACGCTTTCGGTCATGGGGCACACTTACCACCGCCCGCTCAAGGAGGGTTCCGTCACGGAGGTGGTCAACGCCGAGCGGCTGTACCAGTTCCCGCTGGGCGTGCTCGTGACGGCGCTGGGCACGGCGGTGTTCCCGCTCTTCAGCCGCTACGCCGCCAGGGGCGAGCACGAGAACCTTCGCCACGTGGTCAACAGGGCCTTGCGCCTGGCGCTGTTCGAGGGCCTGCCCAGCGGCGTCGGGCTGATGATCCTGGCCGAGCCGCTGATGGTCGCCCTTTTCAGCCGGGGCAACTACACGCATGCCAACGCCGTCGAGGCCGCCCACGTGCTGAGATTCTACGGCGCCGGCGTCTGGGCATTCTGCGCCCAGCAGATACTCCTGCGGGCGTTCTACGCGCAGAAGGACACCAAGACCCCCCTGCGCGTGGC
>CAYOBS010000255.1:0-5721 GCA_964402305.1 uncultured Planctomycetaceae bacterium
CGCCTCCGCAGCCTCGCTCGCGAGGCTGTAAGGCACCGGAAAGAATCCGCAGCCAAGCTCTTGAAGGAATTGCTTGCGCCCTCCGTGGGATCGCGCTGTGCTGTGGTCACAATGGCCGCAGCCTGGCTGACCCCTGGCCCGACAGTCGCCCCTTGACTTGGTCCTAATTTGGTCCTAAAAACTTGATCATCATGTTCAACATGTTCAACATGTTGATCATGAATTGGGTCTCTAAAGACCTGCCAAATCTATAACTAACTATCGAGGCAGCATTTCCGGAAAACGAGCCTGTCAAGCTCATAACCCGGAGATGGCATGAGAAAAAGACGGTCTCCTTCGCAGGTCATGTCCTGATAATCAGGACGCCTGAAGAGAGCCAGATGGTCTGGCTTTCACAAGTGGCCCAATGGGCCGGAAGGAGACCGTCATGTGCGAGCGTAAGGATATCATCCTGGCCGTGGACTATCATGACGAAAACACCGAGATTTGCTGGCTCAATTGCCACACCGGCGACGAGCGCCGGATGAACGTTCCCAGCGAGCGGGCAAGCATCTTGCGCCTGGTGGAGAAAGCTGTGGCTGAGGCGGCCACCGTTGGTGGTAAGGTGGTCTGGATCATGGAGTCCACCACGGGCTGGGCCCGCGTAAAGGAGTTGATCGGCTCGCGGGTTCAGTTCATCATGGCCAACGTCTTGCAGATGCCGCTGCCGCCCAAGGCATATCGCCGCAAGAGCGACAAGATCGACACGGGACGACTCCTGCGGGAGTTCCTCAACGGCTTGTTGCCCATGTCTTATCAGCCGGTGGCTTGGTGGCGAGAGGTCCGACGGCTGGTGGACAGTCGCCAGGACCTGGTGGAGCGGCAGACGGCCGTTAAGAACTGGATCTCGCACTTCCTGCACCACGAGACGTGGTATGACCGTGCCGGCCTGTGGACTCAGAAAGGCATGAAGCGACTGCGGGCTTTGCGGCTCTCTGCCAGCGACCGAATGCTGCTGAACCTCAAGATCCAGGAGTTGGAGCAGCTTGAGGATCGGCGTGAGCAGATGGAGACGGCCATGCAGGCGGTCTACGACCAATGGCCGCAGGCCCAGTGGGTGGACGAGGTCCGAGGCATCGGAATGGTCACGGCCGTGTCGATCCTGGCGCACATCGGGGCGATAGAACGGTTCCAGACAGCCGAGGACCTGATCTCGTACGCCGGGCTTGCGCCGGGGCACCGGCAGTCGGATGATACGAGGCACAACGGCAAGATCGGCGGAGGCGGAACCGACAGCAATCTGCGGTACCTGCTGATCGAGTCGATGCAGTGGGTCTGCCAGATCCCGCGCTACCACGACGCCTTTGAGCGTGCGGCGGCCAGACACGGCAAGAACATCGCGCGGATCATCGTGGCCCGAATGCTGCTTCGGAGCATCTTCAAGATGCTGCACGACGGCGTACGATTCAACCAGGTGCCGGCCGCGTAACGACACCACAACAAAGAAACAACAACAGCAAAAGCGGTATCAGGTAAAACAGAAGAAGAAAGATGTCAGAAGATGGTTCCTGCGTCATGGAGCGGACATAGCCCGGCGAGCATCAAGCGACCATTTGGGCCGTTGACCCAACTCCCGGAGACTATGCCGCCGCGGCTTCCGAAGCCATGTTCGGTCTGTTGAGCCGCTGATAGAAGACGTTCTCTCTGTCTTCAAGAGGGTTTTCGAGTTATTTGCCAACAGGTTTCTCCTAATGGAGCTCGAGTACCCAGGACCCGTGCAGGACCTGGTTGCGGGTATGCATGGCTTCGTCGTAAGGCGTGCCGGTCTGCCACATCTTCCACAGGATGTTCAGCCACCGCTGGCCTAGGCACCTCAACGCACACGCGTGAGACTTGCCGTCTCGTCGTTTGGCTTGGTAGTACGCCTCGGCCCAGGCGCATTTCTCGCGGCTGAGGTTTGCCCACAGATGCACAGCAGTGCGCAGGAACTTGTTGCACCCATGGCGGACGCGTACCATGCGGCTCTTGCCCGACTGCTTCGTAACCGGCGCTGTTCCGGCATAGCACTGAATCGACTCGGCCTTGGGGAATCGATCGCGATTCTGCCCAAACTCGCTCAGCAGACGCGGGGCCAGCTTGTCCCCAACTCCTGGCAGCGAGCCGAAGATGTCGTTGTCAGGATGCTGCCTGAACAACGACTCGATGGCCTTGCGGTAATCCTGAAGCTGCTTTTCCAGCACGCGGAGTTGGGCAACCAGCGCCACGGCCAGGCGGCTTTTTGCATTCGTGACCGCCTGCTTGCCGCAAAACTGGTCGGCCCGGGCGAAGATCTCCAGCCGCTGAGCGTAACGCTCCGGGCGCGCCAGCTGATGGGTGTGCAGGAACTTCTCCCAGCTGCGTTTGCCGGCCTTGACCAGGACCTGGGGCGTCGGGAACTTCTCCACGAAGGCCCACGAACTTGGGACGGTCCAGTTGTCAAAAGCCTCCAGGACCGAGGGGTAATACTCGTGCAGGGCGTGCTTTAGCTGGCAGACAAGGGCCGTCCGCTGCTGGATCAACTGGACCTCGTCGCGGCAGAGGATTCGCAACTCCTGCGTAAGCGGGTCGTCGGCCTGGAGCCTCCGCCAGCCGTGACCGTCGGTCCGCAGCGCGTCGCCGAAACTCCATGCGTCCAGGCGGTCGCACTTGGCGCCCATGGGGCTCTTGCGTTCGCGGTAGCGCTGGGCGGCCATGGGGTTCAGCGGATAAACCCCACAGGCCATCTCCAGCAGCCGTTCGACGGCCGGGCCATTGCAGGTCTCGACCGCCACGGCCACCATGGATAGGTCTTGCCCGACGTGTTTGGCAATACTCTCGCGTAGGGTTGCCCAGCCTTCGGCCGTGTCTTCGATTGTCAGATCAAGCACGATCTGTCCGGAGGGATCAACGGCGACGACGTCGTGGTGATCGCTAGCCCAATCGAAGCCGGCAAAGAGCTTGAACTGCTGCTGGAACGGTACATCCTTCGTGTCCGGACTCATCGCATGATCTCCTTGGCGAGTCCGACGCCGCGCTCCTGTGGTCGGTCGACCTGATACGGAGCCCTCGTGGGGCGGAGTTCTCTCAGACCTCTTCACAGGAACCGCGACGCGGGCCGGTGATCTTCTATTATCCCTGCCAGGGAAAGGATGAAATGACCGTGACCGCATCGTGGCGTTCTGCTCGCAAGGAACCATGTTATCAACAAGCGGCTGCGGCTGCGCCGCCGAGTTATCCACAAGCTTGCTGCGCCGGCTCTTTGTGGGCCGCTCCGCAAGCTTGGGAATAACATCGGAAATGGTATCAGGTTGAACCGCTTCCGCGCAGGAAGCCACTGCGAAGATTCCGTCTTGACACACGGGCGTTTCTCATAGAAGGTCGCAGGGATGCTGTAGGGCTGGAAGGCGATGAGGTTCATCCCGATCAGCCGATCCTTGGCCACCTCGAATTGCTGAAAGTCCAGGCCCAGGCAATCGCAGATCTTCTCCTTGCGGTAGAAGCTCACGCCGTTGCGGTCCGCGGCCAGGGCCAGGAAGAGGTAGAGGCTCTGATCCTCGTGCGTCATCACCGGCAGGAATCCGTTGCGGAGCAGCCGATGGTCGATCCAGGCGAAGGATTTTTCGATCCGTCGCACGCGCTGGGGTTGCGGAAGGAAGTACTTTGCCATAGAACTGGGTCTCCATGTAATGCCGGTGGCCTGGGCGCTCGTTCCAGAGCAACCTGCCCAGGCTGCCGGCCTTCATAGTCCCCACCCGTCGGCCCGCCCACGTGACGTGCTTGAGGCAAAATCCCTTTTTCGGAAGATTCTCGCACAAAGTCACGCCCGGGTCGACGGGCTGCGCCCCCTGAGGAATATCCACCACGACGGAAGAATAAGTGGATCTATATCCACCGAGTGCGCCCTCATTGAGGGAAGTAGAAGTCGAAGAAAATGCCAGTGCAGTCATCGACTGCACTATATGAGGTCGTGGCCATACGGATTATTTGCCCTTTGCCCTTGCCAAGCCGTCGCGAGGCGGTAGGATAGCAGTATGGCCAGACTAGCGAGAGTGGTTGTGCCGAACTGCCCGCACCACATCACGCAGCGCGGCAGCCGGCGGCCAAAGGCCATCCGTGAAATCCCGGATCAATGGCGGACGATTCCGCCGAACTTCGGGGGGTTGCAAGAAGCTTGGAGATAATGGCGATGAAAAAGATGACAGTTGCGTTGATTCTCAGTGTGGTTGTTAGTCTGGCGGCAGGGCGTCCGGCGGCTGGGGAACAGGCCGATGCCGGCAAGCCCCGGACGGAGTTCAAGGGGCCGGTCAAGGTATTCATCCTCGCCGGTCAGTCGAACATGGAAGGTCAGGGCTCGGTGGATCATGATGACGAGGGGGCCAACGGCGGCAAAGGCAATCTTGTCTGGTCGATGAAGCACTCGAAGAGCGCCGAGAAGATGAAGAAGCTCAAGAATGAAAAAGGGGAATGGGTCGTCCGGGATGATGTGCAGATATCATTCAAGGTTGGCGGCGACAAGGTCCTGAAGGGTGGCCTCACGGTGGGCTACACCGGTTATGCCGCAGACGGATCGAGACGGCACATGGGACCCGAGCTGGGGTTCGGGTTTGTTCTGGGCGACTTCTACCAAGAGCCAGTATTCTTGATCAAAACGGCTTGGGGCGGCAAGAGTCTGTTCGTCGATTTCAGGCCGCCAAGTTCCGGCGGTCAGGTAGGGCCTTGTTACACGAAGATGGTCGAAGAAGTTCGCGCGGCACTGGCTGAGCTTGGTGATCAGAAATACGAGATAGCGGGCTTTTACTGGCAGCAGGGCTGGAACGACATGTGTGAGAAACCGGCGATTGCTGAGTATTCGCAAAATCTCGTCAACCTGGTGAACGATCTGCGCAAGGAATTCAATGTGCCGAACATGCCGGTGGTGGTCGGTGAACTTGGCAATGGGGGACCGGTGACCGAGGGCGCGATGTTTGAATTCAGAAAGGCGCAGGAAGAGGGGACAAAGCAGATCAAGAATGCCTTGTTCATCAAGACCACCGACTTTGCCCGGCCTGCTGAGCTGTCTCCCTGTCCGACCCATGGACATCATTGGTTCGCCAATGCGGAGAGTTACTTTCTGATTGGCGATGCCGCCGGTGTGGGAATGAAGAGCCTGTTGAAATAATCCTTTTACGTTAGGAGCTACATAATGAAAACATCGATCAAAACCATCGGCCTGCTGGCCGCACTCGCGATGGGCCTCACAAGCCCGCTTTTCTCACAAGTCCCCGATCTCACCGCGGCCGGCGCCATCGCCGCGCTTAAAACCGATCCTGATAGCTCGCCGGTGTACGGCGATACCTACAACCTCGGTGCCACCGGCATGCGCGGCTGGATTTGCAACAAGATGGATAGTAATCACGAGAGGGCACAGGGCCGCACCACGCTGAACAGCCGCCAGATCCTGGTCACCCATGTGGGTGCCGCATCACCTGCCGACGGAGTCGTGAAGGTGGACGATGTGATCCTCGGTGTGGATGGCAAACCGTTCAGCGATGACGCGCGCAAATCCATCGCACGAGCCATCCAGGAAGCGGAAACGAAGGCGCGGGCCGGGGTGCTCAAACTCACCGTTTGGCGCGCAGGCCAAACGCAAGATCTCTCATTGAAGCTCGCCGTAATGGGCGCCTACAGCGACACCGCGCCGTGGAATTGCGAAAAATCCAAACGCATTCTCGATGGTGCCATCAA
>CAYOBS010000256.1:0-5709 GCA_964402305.1 uncultured Planctomycetaceae bacterium
CTCGCGGTCATCATCCCCCGTCCGGCATTTCCGGCATTCTTCATTCATGGCATTCTTGGCATTCCTGGCATTCCTGGCATTCTTCATTCTTGGCATTCCTGGCATTCCTGGCATTCCTGGCATTCTTCATTCATTGAGCATTAAGCATTTCCCCACCCTACCGCGCCTCGAACACGGCAAGGTATCCGCCGTCGTGCCAGGCCGTCGGATCGGCGGCGCCCGCGGGCAGCGTCAGTTCCTCGCGGACGATGCGCAGCCGCGGCTCGGATCGGGCGAGCCACCGGGCGACCTCGCCGTTTTCCCGCGGCTCAATGCTGCACGTGCTGTAGACCAGCCTGCCGCCCGGCCTGACGAAATGCCCCGCCGCCCTCGCCAGGAACTTC
This sequence comes from uncultured Planctomycetaceae bacterium, assembly GCA_964402305.1. Classification (GTDB taxonomy): domain Bacteria; phylum Planctomycetota; class Phycisphaerae; order SM23-33; family SM23-33; genus JAUWQU01. The sequence goes on from CAYOBS010000256.1 coordinate 384, forward strand.
TGGTCCTCGACGAGCTTGCTGAGAGCCTCTGGGCTGAAGCGCCACCTGGCCTCGGCCCGGCGGGCGAGCACGCCGGTGTTGCTGCACGGCACGTCGGCCAGGACGAGGTCAAAGCCGCCGCTCTCGAGCGAGCCAACGGCGTCGGCCAGGATCGGCTGGACGATCGTAATGCCCATCCGCCGGCAGCTTTCGTCAATGCGGTCGAGCTTCTCCCGTGAGACATCCGCCGCCACGATGGCGCCCTGGTTGCCCATCAGCTCGGCCAGGTGCGTGGTCTTGGTGCCGGGAGCGGCGCAGAGGTCCAGCACTTTCATTCCCGGCCGGGGCTCGCACGCCAGGACGACGCTGGTGGCCGTGGGGTCCTGCGGCTGAATCGCGCCCCGGGCAAACGCGTCCAGCCTGGTGACGTCCCGAGTGTCATCCAGCACGATCGACAAGCCGTTTTCGTGCGCCCTGGCCGCCACGCCGGCGGCGGCAAGCTCCGCCAGCACGGCCTGGACGGTTGCCCTGGCTGAGTGTACGCGGACGATCAGCGGCGCGCGGACATTCGCCTGCGTGGCGGCCTCGACGGCCTTGTCCAGCGAGCCGAGATTGTCGATCCATCGCTCGGCGAGTTCCATCGGCAGCGAGTACGCCGCGGCCAGGTACGCTGCCGGGCTGGCGGCCGGGTCGGGGAAGACCGGCGCCTCCGACCGCCGGTAGCTTTCGGGTGCGATGGGGATTACGTCCCGCGCCGCCGGCACGGGCCCGTGCTGCACGTCGGAAACCTTCCGCAAGATCGTGCGCAGCAGGCCGTTGACCAGGCCGCTCTGGCGGCGGTGGTGGAAGCGCTCCGCCTGCTCGACCGCCTCGTTGACGGCCGCGAAGGCCGGGATTCGCTCCAGGTAGAGCAACTGGTAAATCGCCACGGCAATGATCTGATTGAGGGCGCCGGGCAGGGTTCTTCCGGGCTGGACGAGGTAGCCGCACGCGATGGCCCCCAGCGAAGCCCGCCGCCGCTCCACGCCCAGCGCCAACTCGCGGGCAAGGTGGCCGTCGGCCGGCGAAAGCCCCGCCGCCGCCACGCGGCGCTCGATGCTGGCCGAGACGTTGCCGTCGCGGTCGCGAAGGGCCAGGACCGCAAGATCCCTCGGATTGCCTATTGTAATTACCATCGCTTTCATACGCCAAGCAACCTGTCGCCAGGTCGCAGGCGATAACCGTTTATAAAGTCTACCCAGGTCATTAGCCGCTTACCAGCGGGATGGATCTCCTCGATGCCAACCCGGCCGGCGCCGGCCGAGACCGCCATCCCGGCGTCCAACTCGCCCGCGTGCCCGGCCGCCGGACCCGGCAGGATCTTCGCCCGCGCGACCGTCACCGGCACATCCGTGCCGAACTGCCGCCGCACAACCGCCTGCCCGCCCGGCCAGGGCCAGGCGCCGCGGATAAGGTTGTGGATCGTCAGGGCGTCGGCGGACCAGTCGATGTGCCCGTCGGCCTTTTGCAGCCGAGGGGCAAGCGTGGCCAGCGAATGATCCTGCTCGACAGGCTTGGCCGACCCATCGGCCAGTGAGTCCAGCGTCCGGCATACAGTCCGGGTTCCGATCCGGGCGAGGCGCTGCTTGAGGTCCTCGGCCGACTCCTCGGGGCCGATGTCCACGGCCTGCTGGAGGTATATCGGCCCGGCGTCCATCGCCAGGACAATGCGGAAGCTCGTCACGCCGGTTGTCTGGAAGCCGCGGATCAGCGCCCACTGGACCGGGGCTGCCCCGCGCAGAAGCGGCAGCAGCGAGCCGTGCAGATTCAGCGCGCCCAGCGGAACAGCGTCCAGCACGGGCTGCTTGATGAACTGGCCGAAGTCCACCACGCAGATCACATCCGCATTCAGGGCGCGAATCTCGGCGACGACCTCGGGCGCGTTGATGTTCGGGCACTCCACGACTGCGCGCCCGGCGGCTTTGCCGGCCTCGGCCAAGGGCGTCGGGCGAGCGTGGCCGCCCCGCCCCGCCGGACGGGCAGGCTGGGTGTATATGCCAACTACCTCGTGGCGGCTCTCCAGGACCGCCCGAAGCGACGGCACGGAGAAAGACCCGCTGCCGAAATAGACCACGCGCATCGGTCACCTCTTGTCTGGCGACATTCTGCAAGGGCAGGCCGGTCCAAGCAAGATAAGATTTAGGGAATGATTTCGGGAACCAATTGGCCGCGGGGGCGTCGAATAGGATGAAGATGACGAAGATGAAGAAGATGAAGAAGAATTCAACCTGCCTGCCGACAGGCAGGCGCAGAGCACGCAGAGAGCCTGGCGCGGGCTTCGCCCGCAACCCAATTGCGGATTGCGGATTGCGGATTGCGGATTGAAGATTACCGCCGGTCGAAGCCCTCATGAAGAATTCTTCGTCGCGGGAGAAGAAATGTACGGTTAGCAGTGCAGAGAACCTGGCGCAGCCTTCGGCCGCAACCAAAGCACTAGTCGCCGCTTACGCGAAGCGCATGAATGTTTCTTGTCAAAAAAACAAGATGTTACAGGTTTGCAGTGCAGAGGAAGAAATGAGCAAAGCAAACGAAACAGCATCAGAAGCTTCCTCTTCTTCTCTGCGTGCTCTGCGATCTCTGCGTTGAAGAAACCTTACACGGAGAAAGAACCATGAAAAACACACGCGTACTCATTAGTCTGGCAGTTCTGGCGGCGGCGGCTTCGGCGGCGCTGGCCGACGGCATGATCGTGCCGGTCCGGCCCGAGTTGCGGGTTCGGGGACACTGGGCCGTCAAGTACCACCACGTCGACATCACCGTTCGCGACCAGGTCGCAAACGTGGCAATCGACCAGGAATTCGTCAACACCGGCAGCGGGATGATCGAGGTGGAGTACCTGTTCCCCATCCCGCCGGGCGCGGCCATCGACTCGATGACGCTCATCGTCAACGGCAAGGAATTCGCCGCCAAACTCCTGCCCGCCGACGAGTCCAGGAAGGCCTACGAGGACATCGTGCGCAGCAAGAAAGACCCGGCGCTGCTTGAGTACGCGGGCTTCGGCCTGTACCGCACGCGGGCCTTTCCGCTGGAGCCGGGCAAGCCCTGCAAGGTGATCGTGACGTACAAGAACACGCCAAAGCGCGACCATGACCTCGTCGAGGTCTGGTACCCGCTGAACACCGAGAAGTTCTCAGCCAAGCCCATCGAGTCCGTCCGCGTCACCGTTGACATCAAGACCAAGCAGGACCTCGTGGCCGTCTATTCCCCCACGCACGACCTGAAGGTTGACCGCAAGGACCCCACGCGCGTGATCGCGACCTACGAGGCCAAGAACGACCTGCCGACGACGGACTTCCAGCTCTTCTACAAGGCTGCCGACAAGGACGTCGCCGCCACGCTGCTGACCTGGCAGGGTGACCACAAGGCCGACGGCTACTTCATGATGCTGGTAAGCCCCAATCCGCGCGGGGCGTCCGAGCGCGTCACGCCCAAGGACATCGTGGCCGTGCTGGACCACAGCGGCTCGATGAGCGGCGAGAAGCTCGCACAGGCCAAGGATGCGCTGCGGCACATCGTCCGCAACCTCAACAAGGACGACCGCTTCAACATCGTGTTGTATAACGACCAGGTCGAGCCGCTGTTCGACTCGATGCGGAAGGTCAACGACCGCGACGTGCAGGACGCCATGGACCGCATCGACCGGCTAAGCGCCACCGGCGGCACGAACATCGACGAGGCGCTGACCACCGCGCTGGCACAATGCACCGAAAAGGACCGCCCGACGTACATGCTGTTCTTCACCGACGGCCAGCCGACGGTCGGCAAGACGAGCGAGGCGGACATCCTTTCGGACGTCTCTGCCGCAAACAGGAACAAGGCGCGGATATTCGCTTTCGGCGTGGGCTACGATCCGAACATCCGGCTGCTGGACAAGCTGGCCGGCGACAACCGCGGGCGAAGCGACTACGTCAAGCCGAAGGAGCCGATCGAGGCGAAGGTCTCATCGCTCTGCGCGAAGATCAAGAACCCCGTGATGACGGACCTGACGGCCAGCATCGAGGGCCTGCGGCTCAAGGACATGTACCCGCGCCATCTTGGCGACCTGTTCGACGGCGACCAGATCGTCCTTGTCGGCCGATACGACTGCGACGACGCCTCTAAGTTACCTAGCACGGAGGCCGGGCGTCAGACGACGCTCGTGATAAAGGGCCGGTACGAGGGCAGGGAGCGTGCGTTCGAGTACCCGGTGACGGTAAACCAGGGCGGCGGGACCAGGACGTATCAGTTCGTGGAGAAGCTCTGGGCGATCCGCCGGGTCGGCTGGCTGCTGGATGAGATACAGCTTCGCGGCAAGAGCCAGGAAGTTATCGACGAGCTGGTCCGCCTCAGCCGGGATTACGGGATTATGACGCCCTACACGAGCTTCCTGGCCGACGAGCGGACGAATCTTGGCAGGCCGGCAGAACTCCGCGCACACGGCACCATGGCCGCCAAGTCCCTGGGTGATACGACGGGGGCGGAGGGCCAGTTCGGAGCGATGAACCGCCAGGCCCTCAACGCGGCAAGCAGCCCGTCTGTCGCGGCCGCGCCGGGGAGAACGGGCGACAAGGCCGATATGGCTCGTGGCGGAACCGCGGCCCAGGCGCCGGCGAACTTCGGCTACAAGGGCAAGGACGAATACGAGCGAGCAGAGTCCGGCGGGGCTGTGGAGAACATCCGCCAGGTCGGCAACAACTACGTCCTCTACCGGCGAGGGCAGATATGGATGATGCCCAGCACCGCCGGCCTGGACCTCGAAAAGGACAAGGACAAGGTCGTCCAGATCAAGCGTTTCAGCGATGAGTACTTCAATCTGGTCCGCGCCAACACCAGCGACCAGAACGCGGTCATGGCCAGCCAGAAGTCCGGCGAGCAGTTGCTCGTCAACTTCCGCGGACAGGCGTACAACATCGCGGACTGATGGAAGCGGAAGGCGAAAGGCGGAAGGCAGAAGGCAGAAGTAGGAAGGAAAAAGAATCCGTTTCTTCTTCCCCTCTTACTTCTGCCTTCATCCTTCCGCCTTCCGCCTTCCTGCTACCCCTGAGTTCAACACGCCTCTGAATTGCGTTTGTAAGTCCTTATTTTACAAGGACCGCGTTCTGGACTTGGGTGTCCCGACACGAAGGGCAATTTCTCCGCAACATGCCCCGACTTGCCGCAATAATGCTGCGTTCCGGCGCTCGAATGGCCCGGAACCGGGCAAACGACAACCAAGACGGGCGGAGAACAGAACCAAGACTGTGGATAACTGAAGCTGCTTGGGTGTCCCAATGTTGAACTCAGGAGAAGTAGGAAGGAAAAAGAATCCGTTTCTTCTTCCCCTCTTACT
>CAYOBS010000257.1:0-5544 GCA_964402305.1 uncultured Planctomycetaceae bacterium
CTGAAGCCTGAAGCCTGAAGCCTGAAGCCTGAAGCCTGAAGCCTGTAGCCTGAAGTCTGAAGCCTGAAGCCTGAAGCCTTTGTAAGGAACATGATTTGATTCTGGCGATTAGCAATAATCCGCTTTATCACGTGCTCGACGTGCCTTGGCAGGGATTCACCTTCCGCGTCCTGGGCATGCCTTTCACCGTGCTTAGCGGCGGGATCATCTCCATTTTTGTCGCGGGCATCGCGTTGGTGGCGTTGATTGTGCCGGCCGCAAGAAAGCCCAGCTACATACCCAAGGGCGTCCAGAACATCCTGGAGGGGCTGGTCATATTCGTTCGCGACACGATAGCCCGCCCGGCCCTGCACGAAAAGGCGGAGAACTACCTGCCGTTCTTATGCACGATCTTCGTGTTCGTGCTGACGCTTAACCTCACGGGCCTGCTGCCGCTGGAGGCGATTTCGCTGCTGCTGGGCATCAACCACACGCACCGGATCGGAGGCACGCCCACGGCGATCCCGACGGTCGGCGCGGCCCTGGCGATGCTGGCGGTGCTGGCGATCCTCGGCAACGGCCTGCGCCGCTCGGCCCATCGTTTCCACGAGCACCATCCGCACGTGCCCATGTCGGCCTGCTGGCTTGTTTCGCCGATCGGGTGGTTTTTGGCGCTGGCGCCGAACGTGCCGGGACCTATCGGCAAGGCCGTGCTGCTGCCGATGGCCGTGCTGGAACTGATCAGCGCCATGGCCAAGTGCGCGGCGCTGATGGTTCGTTTGTGTGCGAACATGCTGGCAGGGCACATGCTGCTGGCCGTGCTGTCGATGCTGGCGCTGATGAGCGTTGCACCCATGTTCACCTCGGCCCCGACGTACTACGGCTTCTCGGTGGTGCCGTTGTGCGTGCTGGGAAGCGTGCTGCTGACGCTCATGGAGATCATGGTTGCCGGCATCCAGGCGTTCATCTTCACGATAATGACGGCCCTGTTTCTGGGCATGTATGCCGAGGCGGATCACTAAGCCGCGTTTCACGCGGCTTGGAGCGGTAGAGAATAGAGAGTAGAAAGAAAGTAGAGAGTAGAAAGTGGACCGGAAGACAAGAGAACCGGCGATTGGGAGATCATAGATGATGAAAACGTGGAGCGTGATTGCGTTGGTCCTGATCCTGGGCGCGATGGCGGCGCCGCTGCTGGCGGCGCCGGAAGAGCCCGCGGCGCCGAATACGGCGGCGGCCAAGAATGTCGAGCAGCCGTCGGCGGCGAACTGGGCCAAGTCGATCGCGGTGGTCGCCGCGTGTCTTGGCGCAGCCATTGCCGCCGCGGGCGGCGGCTACGGCGTCTCGCGGATCGGCTCGGCCTGTATCGAGTCCATCGCCCGCCAGCCGGAGGCGGCCCGCGACATGTTTGCCCCGATGGTGGTGGCCGCGGGCATGGTCGAGGTCGGCATGCTGTTCGCCATCGTTGTCTGCCTGCTGGGCATCCTGCTGTAAAGTCCGCGGGCTTTCAGGGAACGAACAACGAGAACCAGCTGATGATGCATGCGCTAGGCAGAAACATTGTCATTGCTTCATGGGTCCTGGCCGGTGCGGTCTGGCTGCTGGCCGCGGCGCCCGCGCGGGCCGCCCAGGGCCAGGCCGAAAAGGGCCAGCCTTACGGCGACCTCGGCCAGGCCTTCATGATCCTGGCGGTCTTCGGCGGGCTGCTGTTCATACTTGGCAAGTACGCCTGGAAGCCGATCATCGGCCAGCTCCAGCGGCGCGAGAAGGACATCACCGAGCGGATCCAGGACACCGAGCGCCGCAACCGCGAGGCAAAGGAGCTTGAGGCCCACTACAAGGCCTCTCTCGACCGCGCCGAAGCCGAAGCCAAGCAGATTCTCGCCCTGAACCTCGAAGAGGCCGCCAGGGCGCGCGAGGACCTGCTGGCCGCCGCGCGCCAAGAGGGCAACCGCTCCATCGAGACCGCAAAGGCGGAAATCGAAATGTTCAAAAGGGCCGCCATCGAGGAGCTCCAGCAGGCGACGGCCGGCATGGCGGTCAGCATCGCCGGAGAGATACTCCAGCAGCAGCTTACCCCCGAAATGCAGGAAAAGCTCGTCGAGCAGTCGCTCACGAGAATCCGCGCCAGCACCGAGAGGGAGGGCAGATGAGCCAGCCCATCCGCCAAGTCGAGACGGTCATGGACCCCACCAGCATCTCAGCCGCGACCGTCTATGCCGATGCCCTACTGGGGCAGTTGCCCAGCGACAGCGAGGCCGAGGAAGTCGCCGGGCAACTCGACGCCATTATCGACCTGCTCGACGAGATCGACGGATTCGAGGCGCTTCTGACGTCCGCGCTCATCAGCAGCGCCGATTGCCTCGACCTGGTGCGGCGCATCTTCCACGACCGCGTCAGCGAGATCGTCGAGGCCCTGCTTGTGGTCATGGCCGACGCGGGGCGGCTCGGGCTGCTGCGGACTCTGCGCCGGGTATTCCACTCCAAACTCCACATTCGACAGGGCAAGCTGGAGGTGACCGTGATCTCGGCCGTGACCCTGACCGACCACCAGCGCCGGCACATTGGGCAGGCCCTTGCCGAGGCACTGAAGGCCGAGTGCGTGCTGACGTGCCGGGTAGATCGGGATTTGTTGGCGGGAGTGGTCGTCCAGGTCGGCGACCACGTGTACGACGCGTCAGTCCGCGCCGAGCTGAGGAGCGTCCAGGCCCGGCTTCGCCGCGACATTCACCTGGAGCTTCCCAAGCTCGCCACCCAGGCCAAAGCCGGCGGATAACGCTGAGGATTCGACAGACAGATGAAGTTCAAGACCGATGAGATCGCCAGTGTCGTGCGAGAGGAAATAGGCCGCTATCGGGATCAGCTCCGCCAGAGAGGCGCGATTCGGCTGAAATCCGGCGACTTGGCGGATGTAATCCGCCGGGAGATAGCGAGGCACCGCGGCGAGATCGACGTTTCGCACGTCGGGCGCGTGCTGGAGGTCGGCGACGGGATCGCCCAGATCTACGGCCTGTCGGGCGCGATGGCGGGCGAGATGCTCGAGTTCGAGAGCGGGCAGATGGGGCAGGTGTTCAACCTGGAGGACAGCTCGATTGGCGCGGTGATTTATGGCGACTGCGAGGACATCGAGGCCGGGCAGACGGTCCGCGGGACGGGCAGCCTGCTGTCGGTGCCCGTAGGCCATGGGCTCATCGGGCGCGTTGTTGACCCGCTGGGCAGGCCCCTGGACGGCCTGGGCCCCGTGGCGACCACGAAGAGCCGCCCGTTGGAGATGGTCGCGCCCGGCATTGCCGACCGCCAGCCCGTCAACGAGCCGATCCAGACGGGGCTGAAGGCCGTCGACGCCCTGACGCCCATCGGGCGAGGCCAGCGGGAGCTTATCATCGGCGACCGCAAGACCGGCAAGACGGCAATCGCCGTCGATACCATCATCAACCAGCGCGACAGCGGCGTGCTGTGCATCTACGTAGCCATCGGGCAGAAGGACTCCACCGTCGCAGGCGTCGTCGAGACGCTCCGCCGCAACGGGGCGATGAAGCACACGATCGTGGTCTCGGCCTCCAGCAGCGCGGCGGCCCCGCTTCAGTACATAGCACCCTACGCCGGCTGCACGATCGCCGAGCACTTCATGCACGAGCACGGCATGGCCACGCTGGTGATCTACGACGACCTGACCAAGCAGGCGGCCGCGTACCGCGAAATTTCCCTGCTGCTCCGCCGCCCGCCGGGACGCGAGGCGTACCCGGGCGACGTGTTCTACCTCCACAGCCGCCTGCTGGAGCGTGCGGCCAAGCTGGCCGAGAAGTACGCCGTCATGCCTGTCGATACGCCGGAGAACGTTTCCGGCGCGGGGCAGGGGCGGAAGGTTTACGTCGGCCCGATCGGCAAGGCCGCGGCCGCCCGCGACCTCAAGGCCATGCCGGACGCCGCGGCCCACAAGGTGCATAAGCTCTTCGGCTCCGGCGGGTCGATGACGGCCCTGCCCATCTGCGAGACGCAGGAGGGCGAGGTCTCGGCCTACATCCCGACGAACCTGATCTCGATCACCGACGGGCAGATCTACCTCGAGCCGGGCCTGTTCTTTGCGGGCGTCCGCCCGGCGATCAACGCCGGCATCTCCGTCAGCCGGGTCGGCTACAAGGCGGCCGTCAAGGCGATGAAGCAGGTGGCAGCGAGCCTGAGGCTGGACCTGGCCGCCTACCGCGAGTTGGCTGCCTACACGCAGTTGAGCGTGTCGGTCGACGCCGCGACCCGCCGCCAACTCGACCGCGGCGAGAGGCTGGTCAAGCTTCTGATCCAGCCGCAGTACAAACCGATGGCGGTCGTCGACCAGGTGATGGCGATCTACGCGGCCACTCGCGGTTTCGTGGACGATATCCAGGCCGAGGACGTGCCTCGCTTCGAGGCCGAACTGCTCAAGACTTTTCGCGAGGATCACAAGGACTTCCGCGCCGCGATGGAAGCCGACGGGGTCCTCACCGAGCCTCGCGAGGCTCAACTCCGCACGATTATCAACGCCTGCAAGGAGCGGATGGAGTCCCGTACGCGCCTGGCCGAGGTGCCCATACCCCAGGCCAAGCCCGAATAGAGACCACCGGCAGCGATGGCGAAAATGCGCAACATCCTCAAACGTGTCCGTGCCGTGAGAAGCATCCGCACGGTCACGCGCGCGATGCAGATGGTGGCGACGGCGCGGTTCAAGGTCGTGCATGACCGCGTCATGTCGTTCTCGCCGTTCAGCACGAACCTCTTTCAGATGGTGGCCGACCTGGTGCTTCGCGCCTCGGCCGGCGAGAATCTCTCGCACCCTCTGCTGGTTCCGCAGACGGGCACTCGCCGCGACGTGCTGCTCGTGCTGACCAGCAACCGCGGGCTTTGCGGGTCGTACAACTCGTCGGTGCTCAAGCTGGCGCGGAGCCGTCTGGAGCAGCTCCGCGGCGCCCATTACGACGTGGTGCTGCACGTGGTGGGCGGGCGCGGCGCGAGATACCTGCGGTTCATCAAGATTCACGTCGACCGGGAGTACCTGGACTTCGGCGACCTGCCGCAATACTCCCAGGTGGCGGCGCTTGGCGACGCGATGATGTCGCAGTTCCTGGGCGGAAAGATCAGCGGCCTGGAGGTCGCCTACACGCAGTTCATATCCGGCGGCCAGCAGAAGCCCGCGATCACAAAAATTTTGCCTCTGGAGGACCTGCCGCAGTCCAGCCAGGCCGGCGTGGATGCGTCGCTGCTGGCGCCGTGTGATTTTCTGCCGTCGCCCGAACGAATCCTCCGCCGCCTGCTGCCCAACACGGTCCGGCTGAAGCTCTACCAGTGCTTCCTGGACGCCGCCGCCGCCGAGCAGTTCATGCGCCGGGTGGCCATGCAGGCCGCCACCGACAACGCCGACGATATGACGCACGATCTGCGGATCGTCGCCAATCGCATGCGCCAGATGCAGATCACCACCGAACTGGCCGAGATAATCGGCGGCCGGGCCGGACTGGAAGGAAAGAGATGACTGAATGCTCAATGCCAGGAATGCCAGGAATGCCAGGAATGCCAGGAATGTCTAATGCTAAATGA
>CAYOBS010000258.1:0-5452 GCA_964402305.1 uncultured Planctomycetaceae bacterium
CTCATATGACTGGCTTCCGGAAATCATGATTCTTTCACAGGCTCAATCCGCAATCGCATTGGCCCATTGGGCGAGCGTCCATGCGTATTCGTGTCGGATGCTCTCGACGACGTCGATGGACCTCAGGGCGGGCGGGAGCACGTCGAAGGTGTAGGTCTCGATCTCCATGTGTTCGATGCCGGAATCGCCGGCCAGGCGGCGCCAGAAGTCCGCGCCGAGCAGGTCGCTCGTGGACGCCAGTGGCCCGTCGTTGGTGAAGAACAGCGGAACGTGGAAGTGTACGCGAAGCTCGCAGAGTTCGGCATCGCGGGCCAGGCGAGCGGCCGCGATCGCCGCGGGCAGGTCCCGGTGGGACTCGATGGTCCCGTCCGGGTGGCGAAGCTTGACCTGGTGCAGGTAGACCGGGTCGATGAACTCCTCCAGCCTTGTAATCGCATCGTCCGTCGCCGCCAGGCGAAGGGCCGACGATAGCTGGACCTTTCCCACCCGCACGCGGGCCGCCGAGAAACTCACCAGTGCCTCGCGGGGGTTTTCGAACTCGACGGCGGCGTGGGCGGTGTCGAGGCACACGCCGATCTGGCGTGCGACCATTGCGGCGGCGTCGTCGCCGTCCAGGCCGATCTCGTGCGCCACCGCCCGCACGCCGTCGGGCAGGGCGACGGTGAGAAACTCGACCGCCTCGGCGGTGGTCTCCAGGAAGCAGTCAGGCTCCGGTTCCAGCGCGATGCAGATGTCCTTGCCCGTTTCCCGGCGGACCTGGTGCGCGTGCGCCGCGGCCGCCCCGAGCATTCGCGCCAGTTGGAGCATATCTGCCGGTGTGCTGATCCACGGCTTGTAGGCGCAGGGTACGGTCGAGACGCTGCCGGTGACGCCTTCGGGCAGCAGGCCGGCCAGGATGCTGACCAGGAGGTTTGTGTACTCGCGCCGCCGCGGGCAGCGCCAGTCCGGGCGGTAGACATCCTCCTTGACGGTCGTGGCATGGAACCGGCCATAGGGGAAGCCGTTGATCGTGAAGGCGTAGAGCCCGTGGTCGTCGAGGAACTGCCGCAGCTCGGCAAGGGCGGCCGGCTGGGCGAGCTGTTCGGCCGAGCGGCGCCCCAGCCGCAGGCCGAGCCCGAACTGCTCTCGCGGCGCCACGGCGTCGCGGACCCGCATCGCGTGATCGCGTATGGCCGCGAAGTTCTCCGCCCAGGTCTCGCCCGGGTGGACATTCAGGCAGTAAGTCAGGTGTTTGTTGGCGGTGTTTGGCAGTTTCATCCGCGACTTGCCTCTAGCGGAACGATTCAGAATTCGGATTTTTCCCTGAGGTACTCGATGGCTTCCTGGACGAAAAACGGGTTGATCTCGTGGACCTCGACCTTCTTGCCGATGCCGTCGGGCAGCGTAACGTTCAGAGCGCCGCCGAGGTGCTCGCGGAACTCCTGGAGGCCCGCGAGGATCTCCAGCGTGCCGTCGGCCGTCCGCTGGGCCAGCAGCTCCGACCACACCGGCAGCCCGCACGCACGCAGGCCCGCCACGATCCGCTCGAATGCGCCCTGGCTGAGCAGGCCCTGGCGCATCGCGTGGAAACTGTCCATCGCCATGCCGATGGCGACGCACTGGCCGTGGCCGAGGCTATAGGCGCTGAGCGTCTCGAGCTTGTGGCCCGCCCAGTGCCCGAAATCCAGCGGCCTGGCCGAGCCGAACTCGAACGGGTCGCCGCTTGAACCGATGTGCTCGAGGTGCAGGATCGCAGTCCGACGGATACAGGTCTCCATAGTCTGCTGGTTGCGGGCGCGAAGTTTATCCGCCATGTCGCACAGTTCATCAAAGAAGGCCGCATCCTTGATTATAGCCACCTTGAAGGCCTCGGCCACGCCGCCGACCCAGTCGCGGTCGCTGAGCGTTCGCAGCAGTTCGAAGTCGTTGATCACCGCGAACGGCGGGGCGAACGTGCCGACGAAGTTCTTCTGCCCGTGCTCGTCCATGCCGTTTTTCACGCCGACGCCGGCGTCGTTCTGGGCCAGGGTCGTCGACGGCACGCGCACCAGCCGCAGGCCACGGTGGACCAGCGATGCGGCGAAGCCCACCATGTCCAGCACGGCCCCGCCGCCGAAGACCACGACGAAGCTCTGGCGGTCGAGGTGCAAGTTCCCAGCCGACCACATCACGTCGCGCACGACGGACCAGCCGGTCTTTGCCCGCTCGCCGCCTGGCAGCGTTACCGGCGGCCCCACAAGCTCCATGCGGCGCGGGTGGTTGTGGAAGTATTCCTTGACCTGCTCGATGAGTTGGGGCTGGGCCTCGGCCAGGCCGCCGTCGATGTACACGATCGCCCGGTGCCGGCGGTGCTCGCCGAGGCGGTCCAGCGTCTCGGCCAGCAGCTCGTTGCCCGCGGCCAGCAGGTTGTGCGTGAAATGCACCGGGTACTCGAATGGCACGGCGATGCGCTGGAGGTACACGTCCTGGGACGCTGCCGAGGCGGCGGCTGCTTTGTCCGGTGAGTTCATGCTTCTTACTCGCTTGCTTACTGGTCAAGAATGCGCTTCACCTGGCCTGCCAGGTCCAGCAGGCTGGCGGGCTTGCACGGAAAATCGAGCGTGGACGCCCATGCGATCTCCCGGCCGGGGCCGACTCGGCCGTGACTGCCGCGGATTCGCGACGTGTCCAGGCTGGTGCCCAGCGGCGGCCAGCCGAAGAACAGTTCGCACGGGTCGAAGCCGGGCTTGCTGTGGATGTCCACGTGCCTGGCATAGTCCGGCGCCTGCCTGCTGTCGGCCCACCACGGATAGGCAAGCCAGGTTCCCTCGGCCGCGACCGCCACGAGCGCACCGGCGCGGGGGCAGGAAAGCCCGCGCGCGGCTTGGGCGCCGGCATCGAGGACCTCGGCTATGCCGGGCGTCGCCTCGAGCACGCGCCGCGCCTCGTCCGTCGCGGCGGCGTCGGCGGCGTGGACGTGGGCGATCTCGTGATCGACAATCGCCAGCGCCCGGCTGGTGTGAAAGTCCGGGTACAACATGCCGCGGATGTTTCGCGTCGCCAGCAGGCCCGCCCGGGCCAAAGCGAGGTTCGGCAGCACCGCCGGGCCGGAGGTCGGGGCGATTGCGTAGTCGCCGAAAATTATCACCTCATACCCGCCCTGGCCCGCGGCCTGGAGGATCACACGCAACTGACCGGCCAGGATGTCCAGCGCCCTGGCGGCGGCCGGGCCGTGCGGGCCGTGACGCTGGAGGTCGTAGTCGAGCGTCGGCAGGTACGTCATGCACAAATCCGGCGCCAGCCGGGGATCAGTCAGGACCCGCGCCGTGGCGCGGGCCATCCAGTCGCCTACTTGCGCCGAGGCCAGCGGCCCCCAGTACTGCCGCAGCTTGAAGGCCGAGCCGATCGCCTCGCACGCATCCCTGTAAAGCCAGTCAGGCCGGCAGTAGCAGTCCTGGATCATCCCGCCGTGATGCTTGTGGATGGGGGCGGGCGTCATGACGATATCCACCTGCTCGCCCATCGACTGCTGCCAGAAGAGCATCGCCGCCTTCTGGCCGCGGCGGCGAAGGTGCGACCATATCCGCTCGCCGGCCACCAGCGCCGCCGACTGCTCCCAGAACATCGCCTTGCGAAGCTCCGGAAAGTACAGCCCGTTGGCAACCATTCCGTGGGCCGCCGGGGCCGAAGCGGTGCGGAAGCCGGCTTGTGCGGTGCATGTCACGGCCGGGAACACGGCCTCGGCGGGCGTGAAAGAAAGGCCCTCCAACCGGCAGCGATCATGGCGCTGAAGGAGGTCCCATCCCAGGGCGGCAACGTCGATGATAAGCAGCTTGTGGTCCATGAACGTACCACGATATTCAACCCCGTGCGGGTTGGCAATAGACCGCGGATTCGGGGCGGCGGATTGTCCCGGCGCGCCGGGACGGATTGCGGATTTCGGATTGCGGAATCGCGCGACCAGACCCGTAGGGATCCTATCGGGGCGCTGTTCGTTGGAGGCGATCCTTTTCGCCTTTCTGTGCAACTAACGATCGGAATGTTCACGAACCGCTACGATTCCGGTGAATCCTCAATCCTCAATCCTCAATCCTCAATCCTCAATCCTCAATCCTCAATCCTCAATCCGCAATCCGCAATCCGCAATCCGCAATCGATGGGTCCACGATCGGCGATCTCTACCGCGTGTTCATGTGCTGGCGGTAGACGTCCAGCGCGAACCGGAAGTCATCGTACCGGACGTTGGTGGAGACCGAGTGGTCCGAGCCGAAGACGTAGCTGGCGCCCAGGCATTTCATCCCCTCGACAAGGTCGGTCACGCCTCGGCGGATGAGGTCGCGGTCGCTGGATTCCAGGATCCGCGCGTCCAGCCCGCCGACAAACGCAAGGCGGTCCCCGTAGCCCTTGGCGATACGCAGGGCGTCGTTGCCCGCCTTGGCCTCCATGGGGTTCAGCGCGTCGAACCCGGCCGAGACGATCAGGTCAAGCGCCGGCTCGGTGAACCCGCAAGTGTGCAGCACAACCGGCAGCTTGAAGGAATGGAAGAACTCGACCAGTTCGTGGTAGTAGGGGAAGATCAGCTCCTCGAGCAGCTTGGGGTTGCAGAATAGCGAGCCCTTGTAGCCGAGGTCCTCGTATATCCATATCCCGTCGGGCAGGCCCACTTCCTGGAGCAGGATGCCGAAGGCTGTCTTGTAGAGGTCGGTGTACACGCGGGCATAGTCGTGTATCCACTGCGGGTCCTCTATGAGCGACATGTACATCGTGTAGTCGCCCATGCTGCATCGCATGGCTTCCCAGATGAAAAGATGCCCGAAGAAGGTCCACAGGCCCTGGTCCTTTCGACGGGCGAGGCGCTCGCGCGCGGCGTCCAGGTCGCCCAGCCGGGCGCGGTCGAACGGGCCGGCGAGGTGGGGCCGGTAGTCGCGGTCCCATATTTCCCGGCTTGTCATGGCGAAGTCGATGTGCTCGGGCGTGCCGGACTTGCTCTTCCACCATTTCAGCACGGCCCCGGCGCCGTTTCGGACGACCCTCCACTCGGAAGTTTCCTCGATGACTTCCTTGGCTCCGGGCTTGGGCATTATGTCGAACCACCCGCCGACGCCGGCCATGTCGAAACCGAAATGCTCGACCACGTCCACCGGTTTGCCCTCTTTGTCGGCGGGCATGCCCTGTGTGACCCATTGGCGGAGCGTGTCGCCCCAGGGGCTGTCGTTCACGCCGACTCGCGCAGCGGGGCGCCGGCGGATGATGGCGTCGATGACCTCTCGCGAACTGGGCATTGGATAACTCCGTTGGAAGAAAGCCGCATCGTACGTTGCCGGGCTTTCAACCGCAACGGAAAGAAGGCTTCGCGCAGAGGGCGCAGAGGTCGCAGAGAAGAAAAAGAAGACGCACAAGCCTTTTCTACTGCTGTTTCTTCTTCTAATTCTCTGCGATCTCTGCACTGCAAACCTGTAACATCTTGTTTTTTTGACAAGAAACATTCGTGCGC
>CAYOBS010000259.1:0-5410 GCA_964402305.1 uncultured Planctomycetaceae bacterium
TTCTGATACAAAGAGAAGAGTTGGGACGCGATATGACGGCGAAGCTGGCAGAGAAACTCGGCTCCCACCCTTACATTGTCAATCGCATTAAGGCACTGTCGGATTTCGCCGCATCCCCGGAGTATCGGCAGGCAACTAGAACTTAGCTGGCACACTGGGACAGCCAGCTTGGGGTGGCTCGACCGGAGTGAAAGAAAGACTAGTGAGGGGGGAGGTTGTTCCCCTTGAGGTAAGGGCTCGTTTTCAGGCCCCGGAGTACCTTAACCCGCTCGCACTCGCCCGCAACTCGCGTGCTCGCGCCGACTTCCCGCTTCCTCGACGCGGCAGCCACTCTATGCGGCCATATCGCTCGACATGATCGGCGTAGACAGCCACACAGGCCTCGATCTCAGCCTGCGTGGCCGGGTGACGCAGGCGGCGGTCGGAGCCGATGATCGTGTCGGCAAGAGTTACGGCCAGATGGCCTCGAATCGAAAGCATGACGTGCCCTTCGTGGCACCAACACCTCGGCCTTCTGTCAGTTTTGTCAGGATACTGCGGGGGCAGGCTGGCGAAATCCCAGTAGGCAAGACCGAGGCAATGTAACCGTGACTATGCTGGTGTGCGTTCACTGGGCGCCTCCGGCATTGGGCTGCGCTTGGCCTGTGGTGACGTTCACCATTGCGACGATGCCGGCCTTCACAGCCGTCGGCAGGGATGGCCATGCGGCGACTAGGGTAGCCAGGTCGGGGTCAGCATCGCTCTGGAGGTTGCCCGGCGAAGCGATGTCTTCTCCGATTTTGGGATCTTGCCCCGCGTTGCGCGCTGCGCTGGCGCTGCGCTGCTCTGTAGGTGAATCTGTAACCTCTTGGTTTTCTCGTTGGTTAGTGGTGGTAGGCTTACACGTTGCCAACGTGAATGTCGTGAGTTCGAGCCTCATCGCCCGCTTCTGGAAAGGCTCGCAGGTAACCACCTGCGGGCCTTTAACTTGCGCCCCAAGCTCCGCACCACCCAACCCTTACGCCGCCTCCCGCAACGTGATGGCCTACCGTCAAAACCATTGCCAACCGTTGCCAACTATTGCCAACCAGTGCCGCGAGGCGCTGCAATGGCGCTGCAACCCGACGCTTCTGCTGCAACCGTGCTGCCCGATGTTTGCGGGTCGGCGCGGAGTACGCGCGTGCTTGCCGGGGCCGACGGGGAGTGTAAAGATGCGGTGGTGCGAAGAGTGTGGCGCTTCAGCTCGCCAGCGAATGGCTGAGCATCTGCACGAGCGCCTGCTTCTGCGAGGCCGTAAGGCCGGCCACGAGCGACTGGAGGTCAAGGTCCGCCGGGAGTTCGGCGGCGCAAGGCGCTGCGGACTGCGCCGTGGGAATCGCCGGCACGTTCAGAAGCTCCGCCGCCAGGGGCAGGAGCTTTTCATCAGTGTAGACGCCCGCGGTCAGGCGCGGGTCACTGTGCCGCATGAGGGCCTGGGCCGCACGCGGACTGACCCGGTTGGCGGCCAGCATCGTGGCCAGCGAGACCCGCAGGCTGTGGAAGTCCACGTACCGCCCTGCCTCGTCCTTGTGGGCGATCCCCGCCAGCGACAGGTCGGCCCGCAGGCAGTTCATGTGGGGCACCGTGCTGATGACGAAGTCGGTCGGGCCGGCGCTGGCCGGTCGCCATGCCCGAAGCTCATCTGCCAATTGCGGATGGATCGGCAGCGCATCGGCGCGCTTGCTCTTGGTGGTCCGGGCCCGCAACGTGATTCTGGCGGGGATGGTATCGACGTGTACGTCGCCCCAGGTGAGTTGCCGAATCTCGTTACGCCGCAGGCCGGTCCAGGCCGCCAGGAGGTACACCAGCCTGCGCTCACGACCTTTCCGGCGGGCACGGGCCTTGGTGCGGCGGTCCACATCCGCCAGCCAGCGGTCTACGCCATCGAAGAAGATCGTGACCGGCGGGAATTCATCGCCGTGCTGCATGGCGGCCGCGTACTCGGCCACGACGATCTCGTCGATTTTCGCTCGCGGCTGGGTGCCGCCATCAAGGCGGATCAAGTCAATGCGAGTGCGTTCCATTTTTACTCGTTCTCCTTTGCTGTAAGTTCGGGGTGTGCATCGGCCAGGACTTGGAAGCCGGCAGGGGGCGAGGTGGGGTCGATGCGGGTATTGTTGAAGCAGAGCTGGCTGAACTCGCAGTTGCCGCAGGTGATCTTGCTGACGCCGCGATACCAGCGATCGTGGTTGGTCGCCTCGCCGATGGCCTGGGCCTGCTGCCAGAGCTCGGACTGGAACTCGGCGAGCTCATCCTCGAGGCGCGGGATCTCGCGGCGCTGGAAGTAATAGTCAGGCCGGGCGTCGATGTCCTCGTAGAGCCGCTGAGAATACTCTTCCGGCGTCTCGTTCTGCCGCAGGCGGATGGTGGGCTTGCGGGTGACGTCGTAAAGCACCGCGGCCACGTCGAAGCCCATGGACCTGGCGGCAAGGACGTACAGGCTGATCTGCCCATCGCACCGAAGACGCGGCCAATACTCGCCGGCTGGGCCAATGTCCTCGCCGGCGGTCTTGTACTCCAGCACCGCCAGCCGGCCGTCGGGCAGTTGGACGATGCCGTCGATCTTGCCGGCCAGGCGGAAGCGATGGCTTGACCAGCCCGTCGCCGGGTTGGTAAGCGACATCTCGAAGGACTTCTCGACGGCCACGTGGCTCAGGTTGTCCTGTGAGTACCGCCAGATATGCCCGGCCAGGAGCTGGCGAAGCGTCTCGCGCTCCACGGCCCATTCGACCGGCTCCGCCCAATCGGGGCGGGTCTCGTATCCGGCCGTCGCCTCGGCAATGGGGTCAAGCAGCGGAAGGTCGCGGCCACGAATCTCCAGGCCCAGGTGGAACGCCGAGCCGAACCGCAGCGCCGTCGCCTGCCTGACCCGGGCAAGGCGGAAGATGTATCGGTTGCGGTACTTTCGCGGGCAGGCCCGGAACGTGGCGGCGGCGGTGTTGGTGAGGATAGTCTTCATAGGCCGGCCTCCGCGAGCTCCATTTCCACCTGCTCCAGTTGGGCCTGCCGCTGCTTATTGCTGGATGGCTGCGATCGGCAGGAACGTGGGACCATGATGTCCCTCTGGCCGAGCTCGAAGTGGCTCGCATCGGCTTGGGCGAGCCGGCGGCTGAACTCCTCCACCCAGGCTGCGGTCGTGTAGATGACCCCGCCCAGGCGGACGTGCTGAAGATGAACCCGCTCGCCCGAGCGGGACTTGACTCCCTTGCGGCACCACCGCCAAAGGCAGTTGGGAGATGGGTGGCCGGGCACGACCTTTGCTGCCTGTGCCATCGTCAGGTGTTCTGTGAACTCGTGCATTGCGTTTCCTTTCCGGTTTGTTGTGAAGTCCTGCAACTACGGCACGAGTTGTAAGGGCGGTTTTCATCGCGTAACTTGTGACTTGAGTTACCTCCGAGTTACCCACGAGTTATCGCGGCGACGCGATCCGTAAAGTGCCGCAGAGCAAGGCCGCTGCCGCCGCGAAAAAAAAATGCAGAAAAAAACCGGGCCGCCGAGTTACGTAACTCAGCGGCCCAGTCACGGTCAGTCACACACAAGTCACAAACGAGTTACCACACAGTTACCCGACCTGCTTCATCACCTCCACCAGCTTCCTGAGGTCCCGCTCGGCGTACACCGCGTCGGTAATCTGAGCACTGGAGTGCCCCAGGGCGATCTGCGCCGCCTCCAAGCCGAACCTGCGCCGAAGCTCGGTGCCGGCGACGTGGCGCAACTGATGGGGGTGCCAGCGATGCGATGAGCGCCAAGCCCTCAACTCCGCCTTCTCGGCGTCCGTCAGCCGCTTCATCATCGCGGCCTTGCTCTCCCGTTTCCCGTCAGGCCCGACGGCTGGCTGAAGGTGCTCGGGAGGAGGAAATGCCTGGTCACAGGCGTAGCAGATCGCACGCGCGTAGCTGCCTCGGTTGTAGTGATCCCCCGGCTTCCTCTGAGGCCGGACCTTACGCCTGGAACCGACAGTGTTGCCGCATGACAGCGGCGTCTTCCGGGCGGCAGTCAGCCTGGCCCGGCGTTCGGCCTCCGCGTCGGTGGGGTTGAACAGATAGGCGTCCGTCGGCTTACCTGCCATGAAGCCCGTGATGATTTCCTGCGCCTTGGGGCCGAAGATGATCATCCGCTCCCGGTCCATGTACGCCGTCTTGTGCTCGTCGGGGCGGTAAATCCAAAGGCCCGGCAGTTCCTTCATGTTCAGGTCCATCCCTCGGAGCTTGAAGAGTTCCCCGCCGCGGGCGCCGGTTAAAAGCTGCAAGTCGATCATCGCTTCTACCTGCCGGCTGACGTAAGGACGGATCGCGTCTACGCGCTCGATTGAGACCGGTCTGACCGGCGCCGTCTCACGGGCCTCCGATCGGCCGCGTTTCAGCGGCTCCACCGCGGCCAACTGATGATGAACGGCGGCGGGCAGCATCTCCTGGCCTGCCGCCCAGCGATACATCCGGCAGACCCGCGAGACCTGATGGTTGATGTACTTTCTCGACCAGGGCATTCGCGGCGGCTTGGCTTTCTTGTCGCCCCGGATCATCTGTTCGCGCAGGTGCCGAAGCTTCATGGGGCCGAACTCCTCGGCAGCCGTCTTACCGAAGAACTGGCGCATCAGCCGCAGCGCCACCTTGATGCACTCGGCCTCCTGGCTGCGGTAGTACGATTCGCAGTGCCGCCAGTAGGCAAGAGTGAGTTCGGAGATCGTCAGCCGTTGTTCGGCATCGATCGCCTGAGGGCCCGGATGTGCCGGTAACGTGTGGCCGCTGGATTCCCATTCGGCCAGGAGCCGGTGGTAGAGTTGCTTGCTTTCGGGGCTGCCGTAGGGGCCAAGATAAAAATCCCGCCTGACTTTTGTCTTTCGGTCAGTCAGCGTGACAATCGCCTGGTCACGGTCTTCACGTTTGCGGTAGGAAGGGAGTGTTTCGTTACTCATCAGCAGAGCTCCTTATGGCTTGCGCGGTCAGTTTGACCGCGCATTTTCGCCTCAGGCTGCTCCGCCGACGTTCGGCGGGTTGTCCTAATTTCTAGAACCCAGCGTATGTTATGTTCACAGCGGGCGAACGGATTCGAACCGTCGACGTCCAGCTTGGGAAGCTGGCATTCTACCACTGAATTACGCCCGCATGGTCTTGCGATGCTCGTGCCGGAAGGCGGCGTACCGGTTTTCGCCGCTGTCCCGGTTTACGGCATCGACACTGCATCGACACAGGCATTATCGCCGGGTGCGGCTGGGATGTCAAGTTCCGCCGTCAAGTTCCGCAGTCCGGTCAAGTCTCGCTTTTCCCGGCCGGGTGCTTTTATTGGGTGGCGGCCGGGGTCGTGGCCCCTGTAGTCCCGGCGGCGCCGCGGCAGTGCTCAGGGCTTGTGGGCGATACATGCGGCGAAGTCGTGGATCACCTGGAACGTGGCG
>CAYOBS010000260.1:0-5369 GCA_964402305.1 uncultured Planctomycetaceae bacterium
TCCTCTCGCGGGCGATCGCCCGAAGCATCGACTGCACCTTCAGCCGCATCCAGTTCACGCCGGACCTGCTGCCCAGCGACGTGCTCGGCGTCAGCGTGTACGACCAGACGCGGGGCGAGTTCATCTTCAAGCGCGGGCCGATCTTCGCGCAGCTCATCCTGGCCGACGAGATCAACCGCACCACGCCGCGCACGCAAAGCGCCCTGCTGGAGGCTATGAACGAATCGCAGGTCAGCAACGACGGCAAGACCTACAGCCTCGGCCCGCCGTTCATGGTCCTGGCGACGCAGAACCCTTACGACTTCGAGGGCACGTACCTCCTGCCGGAAAACCAGCTCGACCGGTTCATGATCCGCGTCCGCATCGGCTACCCCGACCGCCAGACCGAGCGCGACATCCTCCGCCTCCAGCCCGCCCAGACGCGCCTGGCCGAACTGCCGGCCGTGATGAGCGTCGAGGAACTGCTGGCCCTTCAGGCCCGCGTCGCGGCCGTGAAAATGGACGATGCCATAACGGAATATATCCTCTCGATTGCCGAGGCGACGCGCAAGCGCGCGGACCTGGTGATCGGCCTGTCGCCACGCGGCACGCTGGCCCTTGCGGAGGCGTCGCGGGCCTCGGCGATGCTGGCGGGGCGGGACTACGTCGTGCCGGACGACGTCAAGCGCCTCGCGGCGCCGGTGTGCGCACACCGGATCGTAGCGCATGGCATTGCCGGCGACGGCATCGGCCAGGCCGATGCGATCTTCCGGCAGATCCTCCAGTCCACGCCAGCGCCGAAATAGAAAAGGAGAGAAAGAAAGGCTTCAGGCTTCAGGCTTCAGGCTTCAGGCTTCAGGCCTCAGGCCTCAGGAACAGAAGAAGAAGGCCTGAAGGCTGTAGCCTTTCTTTCTGTTGTTGCGACTGAAGTCTGAGGTCTGTAGCCTGAGGTCTTTCCGTTGAGACGCCGACAAGAAAACCCGCCCGTGCGATTCCGCCTTACGATGGCTGGCTGGGCCGTCTTTGGCGCGTCGCTCATGGTCG
The DNA here is from genome assembly GCA_964402305.1 of uncultured Planctomycetaceae bacterium. Taxonomy (GTDB): domain Bacteria; phylum Planctomycetota; class Phycisphaerae; order SM23-33; family SM23-33; genus JAUWQU01. The sequence continues at coordinate 1,024 of CAYOBS010000260.1, forward strand.
GCGTGGTGGCGGTCAACAGCGCGCTTGGCCTGCTGATGGTCCTGCTGGGGGCGATGATGGGCGCTCTTTACGTCTCGGCCGTGCTTAGCAGGCGGATGATCGCCGGCGTCGGCGTGCGCCGCGAGCTTTGCCAGCGGTGCCGCCAGAACGAGCCCGTGAGCGTGGGCTACAAGCTCACAAGCGTCCGCGGGGGCGGCGCGTGCCTGGCGCTGCACGTCGAGGAACTGCCGCTGGAGCGGCTGGCCGTGCCGCCGTCGGCTTGCGGGCACCTGAGAGCACACGAGAGCTTTCTGGTCGCCAGCGAGGCTCTCCCGCCGCATCGCGGGCGGCTGGCGCTTCGCGGAGTGCAACTGGCGACGGCGTTCCCCTTCGGCCTGGTCTGGGCCCGCAAGGTGTTCAGCCAGCCGGCGACGCTGGTGGTCTGGCCGGCGCGCGGGCGGCTGCGGCGCGGGCTGATCGGCAAGGGCGACGCGCATAGCGCTTCGATCACGCCAAGCGCCCGGTCGGGCGGCGTGGACGAGTTCTTCGGGCTGCGCGAATACCGCCCGGGCGACAGCACGCGGTTGATTCATTGGCGTCGCTCGGCCGGGCGGCACATGCCGGTAGTGCGGGAGATGTCTCGCCCGCGTCCGCGGACGCTGTGGGTGTTGCTGGACACGCTGCTGGACGATAGCCCCGGGCGCGACTGGGCCTCTCGCGAGCGGGCCATCAGGCTGGCCGCGACGATAATCGAGGACGCCCTGGACGCGGGCTTTCGAGTCGGGGCGGCCTGGGCGCGGTCCAGCCGATGCGAGGTTATTTCCCCCGGCGAGCGAAGGGGCCAACTCCATCACCTGCTGGACTGTCTGGCCGAGGTGGACGACAACCGCCGCCTGGGCCTGGCCCAGGCCGTGGCGAAGTTGAGCCCGAGGTGGCTGCACCAGGCCGACGTGATGGTCATCTCATCCGCCCTTGCGCCGGAGAGTGAAATACTCGGCCCCGAGTGCCTGTCTCGCCTTGCCCGCGAGAGCCGCAACCTGACGATAATCACCGGCCTGCGCATGGGCGAGGCGTTCCAGGATGCCCCGCCGGGACCTGCGACGGCCGCGGCCGCCTCGACCGACGCGCCAACCTCGACCGGCCAGGCCGCCGCCATCGCCGCCGCCATCGCCGCCGCCCAGCCGGGCCGGGACGCGAAGGAGGCCGGGTGATGCCCATCCGCGACTACACTCAGCGGGAAATCCGCACCGGCCGGGACAGGCTGGAAAAGCCGCTCCTGCTCGCGGTGCTGCTGGCCCAGGCGATGTTCTGCTACGCCGACGCGAACTGGCTGCTGCTGGCGGCCTCGATAGCGGCAATTGGCGGCAGTTGGCTGGCGGCACATCGGCACAGGGAGATATACGTAAGCCGGACCGTGCTCAACCTCGGCGTTATACTCATCGGCGTCGCGCTTGTGGCCAGGTACATAACCGCCGACCAGGAGCTGCTGGCCGCCCTCGGCAATTACGTGATGCTCATCCAGATATGCAAGCTCTTCGAGCGCAAGGGCAACCGCGATTACATCCAGATGATCATCATGAGCCTGCTGCTGGTGCTGGCATCGGCGATGATCTGCCAGGAGCTGCTCTTCGCGATTCTTTTCCTGGCTTACATCGTTTGCATGTGCAAGGCGGCGATGGCCTTTACGATAAAGCGAAGCCTGGACGTCGCCGAGCGGCCGGCGGGAGCGCAAGCTGCGGCGGAGCCCTGGCCCGCCGGGGCCTTGGCGGCCAGGCTGGCAGTTGTCGTCGCGGCAATCCTGGCAACGGGCGCGACGGTGTTCCTCATCGTTCCTCGCGGCCTGGCCGGCGGGGGCGGGCCAATGGCGGGCCTGGGCCGGCAGGCGGTCTCCGGCTTCACCGACGCCGTGCGTCTCGGCCAGCAGCGAAGCATCTATCTTTCCGACCGCGTCGTGATGCAAATGCGGATGGTCAGCCCGGCCACCGGCCTGGGCCTCGGCGCCGCGACGACGCCCTACCTCCGCGGGCGATGCTTCAACCGGTACTACGACTCGCGGTGGAGCAAGGCCGGCCGGGAACAGATGAAGGTCATGGAGGCTGACGAACCGCTGCTGGCACGCTGCGCGCGACAGGAAATATCCATGGTCCCCTCGCTGCTGCCGACGGCGTTCGCGTCATACCCGGCCTTGCTGGTTACCAGCGCCGAGGCGACGGTTTCCCGCAAGGACGGCCTGGAGTACGAACTGAGGGCGGCGCCCCTTGACCGCCTGGTGCGATACGCCGCGATGGTTCTGCCCGGCGAGTTGAGCGCCGGCGACATATCGGCCGTGGAGGGCCTCTCGCCCGGTTCGCCGTCGTGGCGGGGCCAGGCCCAGGTGCCGCCCGACGTGCCGGGCAACGTGGTCGAGCTTGCCCGCCAGTGGTGCGTCGATCTGCTCGACCGCCGCAAAGGCGCCAATGGCGAGCAGTTGGATCGGCTCGACCTGGAAATTGCCGGGCGGGTATCCGAGCGGCTATCGGCCGGGTACGACTACACGCTGGACCTGACCGGCGCCGACCCGACTCGCGACGGCGTGGAGGACTTCCTGTTCCACCTCAAGGCGGGCCACTGCGAGTATTTCGCCTCGGCCATGACCGTGATGTGCCAGGCGCTCGGCGTTCGAGCGAGGCTGGCAACGGGCTTTGCCGGCGGCGAGTATGACGGCGAGTCCCAGAGCTACACGATCCGCCAGCGCGACGCCCACGCCTGGACGGAGGTGTACACGCCCCTGACCGGCTGGAAGGTCTTCGACGCCACCCCCGCGGCGCGGTTCGCCCAGCCGCCAACAACGGCGGCCGGTAAATTGTGGACCTGGGCGCGGGACACCTGGCGCGGCTGGGAGTTCACGTGGTTCTCGCACGTCGTCGGCTACGACGACACGGACCGCCACGCGCTGGCCGATTACGCCCAGCAGCGCCTGGCGGGTCTGGCCGGCCTGGCCAGGCGGGCGGCCGGGGATATCTGGCGGGCGATGATCGAGCTGTTCGCCAAGGGGCGGATAGACCCCGCGCTGACGTGGTTCTTCCTCGTTCTGGCGGCAACGGCACTGCTCGCGGCGGCCCTGCTGCACCTGCGGCACATACGCCGGCCTCGAAGGCCCCGCCCGGCCCGCCTGCCCGCGGCGCCCAGGCCGCCGGCGTTCATCATCCAGCTTCTGAGGCTGCTGGCCCGGCGCGACCTCAGGCCGGCGCCCAGCCAGACCGCCCGCGAATGGGCCGACCAGGCCATTGCCCGGCTTAATCTGCCCGCCGGCGAGGTCCACTCGCTGATAGACCTCTACGACCGCCTGCGATGGTCCGGCCAGACCCCCGCGCGCGACGAGCTCGCCCGGGCTGAGATGGCAGTCCGGCACCTGCGGGAATTCCTATCCACATAGGCCCCGCCAGCCGGTATCCTAAGCTGCGTGCAATAAAGATTGCACGCAGCTGGAGCAGGAGAGCAGGAGAAAGTAGAGAGTAGACACAGCAGATTGTCCTGCAATTTAGGCCAAAGCTGCTCTCCTGCGATCTACTTTCTCCTCTCTACTTTCTAATATAGCTGTTCAAAGACTAGACTACTGAAACCATCTTACTGAGTGTGTTTATTGCCCCTGATTCGAGTGATTGACAGTAAATCGTGGAATCCACGGGAGTTGCCCCATGAAGGCCATAATGGTTATGTTCGACTCGCTCAACCGGCACATGCTCCAGCCCTATGGCTGCGACTGGACGCACACGCCGAACTTCCTCCGCCTGGCCGAGCGAACCGTGCAGTTCAACAACTCCTACGTCGGCTCGATGCCATGCATGCCCGCCCGGCGCGAGCTGCACACGGGCCGATACAACTTCCTCCACCGCTCGTGGGGCCCGCTGGAGCCGTTCGACGACTCGGCCCCCGAAATCCTCCACCACCAGGGCGTTTACACACACCTGGCCACCGACCACTACCACTACTGGCAGGACGGCGGCTCGACCTACCACACGCGGTACAAGACGCACGAGTTCTCTCGCGGGCAGGAGGGCGACGCGTGGATCGGGCAGGTGGCCGAGCCCCAGCCGCCCGCCAACCTCATCGGCAACGCCTGGCGGCAGGACGTGATCAACCGGGCCTATATCCGCGAAGAAAAGGACTTCCCCCAGGCCGTGACGTTCCGAATGGGCGAGCAGTTCATCCGCCGAAACGCCGCTCAGGACAACTGGTGGCTGCACCTCGAGACGTTCGATCCGCACGAGCCGTACTACGTGCCTCAGAAGTACAAGGAGCTCTACAACTTCGACTTCGGCGACCTGCACTTCGACTGGCCGCCGTACAAGCCCGTCGAGCAGACGCCCGAGCAGATCAGGCACATT
>CAYOBS010000261.1:0-5367 GCA_964402305.1 uncultured Planctomycetaceae bacterium
CACCCCCACCGGCCTGAAGGCCACCTCCCCCTCGTAGGGGGAGGGGTTGCGGCGGCAAACGCGGACGAGGCGGCAAGTGCCGGCCCGGCTGGGCTGCGGCTGGAGGGTGTGCCGCTCGGCGGGTTTGGGCGGATTTTGCCGCGTGTTACCGGCGTTCTGGGCTCTGCCGACGCGGGCAAGACGGCCCGGCGGCTGCGCCTCATGCGATGGTACGGCCTGCGGGACTTCAAGCTCAAGCTGGGCCTTGGCCCGGCGGCGGACTCGGCGAACCTGGCCATCGTCCGAGCCAGACTCGCGGGTGCGTTGGCGGCCGGGCGATGCACACTGCGGGTGGATGTCAACGGCGGGTGGACCGCCGATGAGACGCCCGCGCGAGTGGCCGAACTGCGGGCGATGGGCGTCTGCGCGGTCGAGCAGCCGGTTTTCTGCGGGGCGGGCGAGCTTGTCGAACTGGCAAGGCGGTGCGAACTGCCGCTGATCGCCGATGAGAGCCTGCTGACCGATAGCGACGCCGAGGCCCTCCTGGCCGAGCCGCGGAAAGTGTGGTGGAACATCCGCATCAGCAAGAACGGCGGGCTCATCCGCGCCGGCAGGCTGGCGGCGCGGGCGGCCGCGGCGGGCTCGACGGTGGTCCTGGGCTGCATGGTCGGCGAGAGCGGCATTCTCTCCGCCGCCCAGCGAAGGCTGCTCCAGGTCCTTGGGACCCCTGTCGGGGCGGCGGGCCCGGGCGTGCGATTCGTCGAGGGCAACTACGGCCGGCTCCTGCTGGCCGGCGACATCGTGCGCCGCAGCCCGCGCTTCGGTTACGGCGGGCAACTCAGCGTGCTTGGCGGCGCGGGGCTTGGCGTGGAGGTTGACTTGGGGCTGCTGGAGCGTCACGGCCGGCGCGTCGCGACGCTGGGGCGGTAGGAAAGCGGGCTGGCGCCAGGGGACTGGCTCCGGAGTCTCGGGACGGAGGTGCCTGTCCCCGCCGTTGGCACGGAGAAAAGCCGTCAGTTTGCAGATAGTCGAACGCCGGGGGGGGTATTCCAGCACCGGCGGAGTTTCCAACGCCGGGGACAGGCACCTCACCCCCAAGGGGTTCGGAGCCAGTCCCCTTTGGGGCGGCACGGCACTTTCGAAGAAAATGTGCGCAGGCGGGCCAGGGACGGTATAGTATCGAATAGACACGGGAGGCAGCCATGAGCGACGAACATCAGGGCGGCGAGAAGCCCGCCGTGAAGACGACGATTGTCGGCGGCCGGCCGCCGGGCAGCGGCAAGGATGTCGGGCAAATACCAAGGGGCATCGAGGTGCTGGTCAAGAAGGCCTCGGTCGATCCAGCGTTCCGCCGGCTGCTGCTGGAGAAACGCAGCCAAGCGGCGGCCGAGATAGGCCTGAAGCTCTCGCCAGCCGAGGTGGCCATGCTGGAGGCGATTCCCGCCGCACAACTCGAGGCCGTGATCGCTTCGACGAAGGTCGAGCCTCGCCATATTGGGGCATTCATGGGCAAGGTCGCGGCCGTGATGTTGGCTGCTCTGGCGGTAGGGACTATGGCGGGATGTACGACGTGCAGGTATCTCTCTCACAGCTTTGGCATTACGCCGGACACTGACAGCAACGCCCCTGGCGTCTCTAGCCCTGCCGAGCCCACGTCGGGTCCTACGAGCGGCCCATCGACGCAGCCGGGGCCCACGCGGGGCATTCAGCCGGACGTGCCTCCGCCAATGAGCAAGGGCCACCAACCCGGTTGAATCGCCGGCAGAGCTGCCGAGCGAACGATCCCTAACGGTCCACGCGAGATGCAGCCCAGACAACGGTGATTCATGTCCGCTGACATAACGCTGGTCAATCTGAACATGCTGTTCATCCGCTACGGCGAGCAGGTGGAGCGCGAGTTGCACGTGCCGCTGGGCTGCCTGTACCTCACGCGGGCGCTGGAGCAGGCGGGTTTCGACGTTGACTTCCGCGACTACCAGACCTGCCAGGCCGACGACCCGTTCGACATGGAGGCGTTCCTGGACTTCCTGGCCGAGCCGGCTGCGGCGAGCCAAGTCGAGCCGGCGCCGGTGATCGGCCTGTCGTGCATGGCCAACTTGCTGCCGTTTTCCCTGCTGGCGATACGCGCAATCCGCCGCCGCTGGCCCGATCGGCGCGTGATACTCGGCGGCGTGGGTTCCAAGAGCGTGGAAGACCTGATCCTGCGCCGGTTCACATGGGTGGAGATCATCTGCCGCGGCGAAGGCGAAATCACCGCGCCGCATCTGCTGCGTGCCCTCAAGGATGGCGGCGGCCTGGCCGGCGTGCGGGGAATCAGCTATCGAGGCCCGGACGGGACGGCCCATCACAACCCCGACCGCCCGCGAATCACCGACCTGGACACTATCGGTTTTCCCGCCTGGGAGAAGATCGACCTGCCCATCTACGCCGGCTACGGCATGATGACCAGCCGCGGCTGTCCGTACCCCTGCACATTCTGCTCGGTTGCGCCGGTCTGGAACCTGGAAAGCTACTCGCGCAGTGCCGAGAATATCGTCGCCGAGATGGTCGAGCTGCATCGCCGCGCCGGCGTGGAGATGTTCCTATTCCAGGATGAATTCTTCGTATCGGGCAAGCGGCACGTGATGGACTTCTGCCGCCGGCTGGTCGAAAGCGGTCTGGGCGTGCGGTGGAAGGCGTTTGGCCGGGTCAACCTGATCGACGAGGACATGATGCGTGCGATGGCGGATTGCGGGTGCGTCGAGCTTCGCTTTGGCATAGAAAGCGGCAGTGACCGCGTGCTGGATATCATACGCAAGGGCTTTTCTGCCGCGGAGGTGCTGGACCTGCTGCCTCGCGCGATTCCGTTATTCCCCCGCGTCGACGCGTTCTACGTCTGGGGCTTTCCCTTTGAGACGATGGACGACTTCAACCAGTCGCTCTTTCAGATGGTCAGCCTGCGCATGATGGGGGCGCGCATCCTGCCGAGCCTTCTGAGCCTTCTGCCGCAAACCGAGATATATCGCCAACTTGCAGGCAAGGTGTCGTTGGAGTTCTGCCCCTGGCTGTTGCCGGAGTTTGTCTTCACCGGTCATGAAATAACACGTGGGAGCACGGTCCAGATACCCGCGCGGCACGAGGAGTACTTCCGCCTCATACAGGACCATCCGGACGTGTTTCCGGGGTTCTTCCACGTCGACCTGGCCGGCAACGTTCTGCCCAAGCTGGAACTGCTTACCCAGTTAGGTTTTTACACCGTGCCGGATCGGCCCGCAGGCACCGAGGCCGAGACCTGTGGCGCGCACTCGCCCCGGACTGCCGCCCACATCTGAAGCCTCAGGCATGTAGCCATGGCAATCGGCTCTGTCGAAAGGCAAGCACGTTCATGAATACACGCAAAATACTCCCGACAAGTCCCTACAATGTCGTATTGCAGATTGCCGGCCTGGATGTTAGACTACCGGATTCAAACTTTGGCGTTGGCGGGCCTGCATCGGTGCGGGCGGCCACGAGATGAGAAAGGAAACGCACAGGATATGAAGCAGAGCAAGCGAAGCCCGAGGCAGTATTTCACGAGCGAATCGGTAACCAAGGGGCACCCGGACAAGGTGGCGGACCAGATATCCGACGCCCTGCTGGACAGCCTGATCAGGCACGACCCGCGCGCTCGCGTGGCCTGCGAGACGCTGGTTACCACCGGCCTGGTGGTGCTGGCCGGCGAGGTGACTGTTCACAACCACAAGGCGGAGGAGGCCTTGCTGGCCGCCGATGAGACGGCCCGCGAGACGATCCGTTCGATCGGCTACGACGACCCGACGATGGGCTTCGACTACCGTTCGTGCGCGGTGCTCCGCACGCTGCACAACCAGTCGCCGGACATTTCCCAGGGCGTGACCGAGGGCCAGGGGGAAGACCACGAACAGGGCGCCGGCGACCAGGGCCTGATGTTCGGCTTCGCCTGCGACGAGACCAGGGTCCTCATGCCTCTGCCGATCCACGTCGCCCACAGGCTGACCTATCGCCTCAGCGAAGCCCGCGAGCAGGGCGAGATCAAGTGGCTCCGCCCGGACGGCAAGAGCCAGGTGACGGTTGCCTACCAGAACGGCAGGCCCGTCGGCATCGACACGATCGTGCTTTCAACCCAGCACAACGAATCGGTCATCGACCCCAGGACGGGCAACATGTCCGAGAAGGCCCGGCGGGAGCTTATCGCCAAGATCATCAAGCCCGTCATCGAGAGCCACTGCCCCGGCATGTGGAGCAGCGGCATCAAGTTCCTCATCAACCCGACGGGGCGGTTCGTGATCGGCGGGCCTCACGGCGACACGGGCGTTACCGGGCGGAAGATCATCGTTGACACCTACGGCGGGCGCGGCAGCCACGGCGGCGGGGCGTTCTCCGGAAAGGACCCCTCGAAGGTTGACCGCTCGGCCAGCTACATGGCCCGCCACGTCGCCAAGAACATCGTGGCCGCCAAGCTGGCGAAGGTTGCCGAGGTGCAGTTGAGCTACGCCATCGGCGTGGCGGCGCCCGTCAGCATCCACGTCAACTGCGAAGGCACCGCCGTGGTCGATCAGGACCGCCTGGCCGACGTCGTCGGCGACGTCTTCCCGCTGAAGCCCAAGGAAATCATCAACTACCTCAAGCTCCTGCGCCCGATCTACCAGGACACCGCCCACGACGGGCATTTCGGCCGGCAGGACAAGAAGTTCACCTGGGAGAAGACCAACAAGGTCCAGGAACTGCGGAAGGCGATGGGGCTGTAGACTCGCGGGCGATTGCCCGCCATCCCGGCGCGCCGGGAAAGGCAAAGCCGGGCGGATTGCCTGCCATCCCGGCGCGCCGGGAAAGGCAAAGCCGGGCGGATTGCGGAATTTTGTTGTCATATGCGCGGCTGGGCGGCGTTACACATTTGTACGCAGTTAAGTGGTTTGGCATCCCTTTTTTGGCACTATTCGGAAAGGATCGCGATCATGACTACGAGCGGATACTCTCGGTGGGCGGCAGTTCTGACCTTGGCGGCTGGGTGTTTTTTAATAGCAGCCATCGCGGCTATCACAGGTATCGCAGCTATCTCAGCCATTGCGCCTGCCCCGGCGGTGGCGCAGGATGCCCCACCGGGCGGCGACAGCCCGGACAACATCGCCGAAAGGCTGCGGCAGCGCGGCATTGACGTGTCCCCCGAGCAGATCGAGCGCGCCCAGCGGGTCATGGAAGACATCCGCGATGGAATCCCGCCGGACCCCAACCAACTGCAGCAGATCTTCGGTGATATCCGCAAACATGTCGAAAAGCAGCGTCAGAAGCAGTTGCAGGAGGAACTGGGCGCCACGGATGAGGAGTGGAAAGCCCTCGGACCCAAGATCGAGAAGGTCAGGACCCTGCAGCGCCTCGTCGGCGACGACGGCG
>CAYOBS010000262.1:0-5310 GCA_964402305.1 uncultured Planctomycetaceae bacterium
ATCACATTCGTCGCGTACGGAACACCTTCACGCACTCGAACCAAAGGACGCTCAGTCCGCCGACCAGCACACAGATGGCCAGGTCTATCAGGTGCAGCGGGGCAAAGTGGAACAGGTCGCGAAGTACGGGCACGTAGATCACCATCGCCAGGAACACGGTTGCCCCGCCAATGACCCACCACAAGGCGCTGTTGGGTTCCTTCATCATGGCCGGAATGGTCCGCGACCATGACCGGTTGGTGAGGATCAAGCCGAGGTTGGCCACCACCAGGGCGGCAAAGGTCAGGCCGCGGGCGTTGTCCTCGCTGTGGCCCCGCCACTGCGCGGTCAGGAATACCGTCAGCACAATCGCCAGCACGCTGGCGCCTTGGAGCAGGCTCACCGCCAGGGACCTAATTCCGAATAGCCGCTCCCGCGGGCTGCGCGGCGGACGGGTCATCGCGTTTGGCTCGGCGCCCTCGGCCTCGAAGATGAGCGTGCAGGATGGGTCTATGATCAACTCCAGGAAGACGATATGCACCGGCAGCAGGATCAGCTTCCAATCCGCGAAGAACACCGGGATCAGCGACAAGCCCGCGATGGGCACGTGAATGGCGAAGATATACGAGACGGCCTTCTTTATATTGTCGAAGATTCGCCGCCCCAGGTGTATGGCCTCGACGATTGAGGAGAAGTCATCATCCAGCAGCACCAGCCCGGCCGACTCGCGGGCCACGTCGGTGCCGCGACCGCCCATGGCCACGCCGATGTGCGCCGCCTTCAGCGCCGGGGCGTCGTTGACGCCGTCGCCGGTCATGGCCACCACCTCGCCGCGGGCCTTGAGGGCATTGACGATGCGGAGCTTCTGCTCCGGCACCACGCGAGCCATGATGTTCGTCCGCCCGATCCTCTCGCCAAGTTCCTCTTCGGACATCCGGTCCAGTTCCGGGCCGGTAATGACCTCCTCGACATTCCTCAGCCCGATCTGGCGGGCGATGCTCTGGGCCGTGGCCGGGTAGTCGCCCGTGATCATCACGACCCGAACGCCGGCGGAGTAGCACTGCTGTATAGCCCGCGGCACGGCCGGGCGAATGGGATCGGCCAATCCCACCAATCCCAGGAACTCGAACTCGAAGTCATGCTGGATCCGCGGCAGGTCGCTTTGTGCCACGGGCCGTCCCTGGGCGACACCCAGCACTCTAAGCCCTTGCTCGGCCATGGCCGCAACCTGGCCGGCCAGGTCCTCACGCTGTCGTGCGTCGAGATGACACAAGTCGGCGACGGCCTCCGGCGCGCCCTTGGCCGCAACCATCAACTGCGTTTTGTCCGGGGATTGCCACACGTGAGACAACGCCAGCAGTTCCGGCGACAGCGGGTACTCGCGCACCAGGCTCCAATTGTCGTGCAGGTGTTCGGTGGCCGCCAGCCGGGATGCTCCGAGTTCCCGTATGGCCTTCTCCATCGGATCGAACGGGTCTTTCTTACTGGCGAGAATCCCGAACTCAGCCAGGCGATGGAAGTGCTCGGGCAGCTCCTTTCCCGCCGAATCACTCGCGTCGAAGACCTTGCCCGCGGTGAAGAGCTTGCTGATGGACATGCGGTTCTGAGTAAGCGTGCCGGTCTTGTCCACGCAAAGCACGGTGGCCGCGCCCAGGGTCTCGATGGCGGGGATTCGCCGGGTCAAAACCCGCTTCTGCGAGATTCGCCAGGCGCCCAGGGCCAGGAAGATCGTCAGGACTACCGGGAACTCTTCCGGCAGCGTTGCCATGGCCGTCGCTATGCCCGCCAGGAAGCCTTGTTTCCAACTCGTCGCCGTGTTGCCCCGCGTCACCGCGTAGACCACCACGACGACGGCGCATAGCGACAGGCCGACGACGGCCAGGTTCCGCACCAGCCGGGCGGTCTCCTTCTGAAGGAGCGTCTTTTCCGGTTCGAGTGACTGAAGAGCCTTTCCGATCTTGCCCATCTCCGTCCGCAGGCCCGTGGCGATCACCTCGGCCACAGCCTGGCCCTGGGTAACCATGGTGCCGGAAAAGACAGCCGGCAAGTCATCCCCGCCGGGCCTGGACGCGGTCTTGGCGTCGGACGAGGCCACCTTCCGCACGGCAACGGATTCACCGGTAAGCAGGGATTCATCCACCGACAGGTTGATGGTCTGACGCAGGAGGGCGTCCGCCGGGACGCGGTCTCCCTCGCAGAGGATGATCATGTCGCCCCGCACGACCTCCCGGCCGGCAATTCGCTTGCGCTGACCATCCCGGACCACCAGCGCTCTAGGGCTGGACAGGTCTCGCAGAGCGTCCAAAGCCCGTTCGGTCCGCCGCTCCTGGACGATTGTGATTCCCATGACGACGAACACGAAGCCCAGGAGCATCAGCGCCTCCCTGGGTTCGCCCATCAGCAGGTAGACCACGCCGCAGGCTACCAGCAGCAGGAACATAGGCTCGCGCACGACCTCAAAGGCGATAGCCGGCGTGCCGCGACGGCGGCTGCCGGGCAGTTCGTTGGGGCCATCTTCCGCCAGTCGCTGGGCAACCTGGCTCTCGGATAGTCCTTGTATCCGGCTGATGTCATATTGGTCAGGCATGTTTCATATTCCCATCGACTTCCCATCTACCCGTTTGGAACGGGCTTGGATATTGTACAGGCTTGGGTTGCAGTTCAAGCACCTTCGTGCGTATTTTGAAGAACTTTGGCACTGATGCCAGGTTTCCGATTTGGCGCTTGCTATTTTGCCGTGATTATCGTTTCTTTTCGTTCCCTGATATGTCCATTGCATGTCCACGGCATTTAAGGAAGGCCCGTATGGCGGCGAAGATCATTGACGGCAAAGAGGCGGCCAGGGAGATCAAGCAGCAGTTGTCGGCCGAGGCGGCGGCGATGCGCCAGGCCGGCTACCCCGTGCGGCTGGTCGCGGTTCAGGTCGGCCACGACGACGCCAGCAAGTACTACACGAACATGCAGGCCCGGCAGGCCCAGGCGATTGGGATCGACTACGAATTGGTCGAGTTGCCCGATTCGACCAGCCAGACCGACGTTATCGGGCGGATCCTGAAGCTCAATGCGGATGGGGCCGTCTCGGGTCTGATCCTGCAAATGCCGCTTCCTAAACACATTAACGCCGCGGCCGTGCAGTTGGCCATCAGCCCCGACAAGGACGTCGAGGGCATGCACCCCGAGAACATGGGCCGGCTGCTGACCGGCGGGGGGCTGGTTGCGCCGTGTACGCCGATGGCGGCGATGGAGCTGCTGCGCCGGGCCTGCCCGGACCTGGCCGGCAAACAGGCCGTCGTCGTCGGGCGAAGCACGATCGTCGGCAAACCCATCGCCATGATGCTCCTGCAAATGGACATCTCGGCGACGGTTACCGTCTGCCACTCGCGGACGAGGGACCTGGCCGGCCAGACGCGCCGAGCGGAGATCCTCGTTGCGGCAACGGGACTCAGCCAGAGTATCTGGCAGCGATACCAGCAGCAGAAGGCGGCCGGCAAGGCCGCGGGCCTGCCGGACCTTTCGCCGCTTATCTCCGCGGACATGGTGGCCGATGGCGCGGTGGTGATCGACGTGGCGACCAATTACATCCCCGCCGGGTTCGACGAGGCGGGCGAGCCGCTGAAGGATGAGCGAGGCGAGATCGCCCTAAAGAGCGTCGGCGACGTGGATTTCCAGGGCGCGATGCAGCGTGCCTCGGCGATCACGCCGGTTCCCGGCGGCGTCGGGCCGGTGACGGTGGCGATGCTGCTGAAGAACACGATCGCCTGTGCAAAGGCGGCCCGGTAGCATTCCGGCCGATTCGGACCGCTGAAGCGGTCCTCATCAGCCGGCGTTTGGCGGAGAGGCGGATCCGGGAGATGTTCTGTCCGTCTTCTTCAAGAGTTTTTTCGGGTAAGTTGCCAACAGGGTTCCACGGGTCTTATAGGTCCTATGAGTCCCATAAGTCCTATAGTCTTAGAAAACTTGCTGCAGTTGCGAAAAAAATGTTTGACAGCATTTTCGGCATGAGTATACTGAACAATCCGATTTTTCGGGCATGGTGTCGGTGTACCCACGTATGGGTGATGCACGGGTTTTCAGGCTGCAAGCGATTGGAACATGTGCTGCCATAGCTCAGTGGTAGAGCGCGTCCTTGGTAAGGACGAGGTCGTGGGTTCAACCCCCACCGGCAGCTTTTTTTGAGGCTGCGGCGGGGCTGGAGTCCCGGCCGGGTGATGAGAACGCGGGAAAATGGCAAGCCTCGCCATGCGGCGAAGTCCGTGGCGGGCCGATGAGTTTTTTTGGAAAAAGAAAGTACGACCAAGCAAGGTTATCAAGGTTATAGGCAAGGAGCGTGACGAATGGCCAAGGAAGTATTCCAGAGAACGAAGCCCCACATCAACGTCGGCACGATCGGGCACGTTGACCACGGCAAGACGACGCTGACGGCGGCGATCACCCTCATCCTGGAGAAGGAAGGTCTGGCGAAGTACAAGTCGTACGACGACATCGCCAAGGCCTCGGAGTCCCAGGGCCGTCGCGACGCGACGAAGATTCTGACTATTGCCACCGCCCACGTGGAATACTCGTCGTCCAAGAGGCACTACGCCCACGTCGACTGCCCCGGGCACGCCGACTACATCAAGAACATGATCACCGGCGCCGCCCAGATGGACGGGGCGATCCTGGTCGTTTCGGCCGCTGACGGCCCGATGCCGCAGACGCGCGAGCACGTGCTTCTGGCCCGGCAGGTCAACGTCCCGGCCCTGGTGGTCTTCCTGAACAAGGTGGACCTGGTCGACGATGAGGAACTGCTGGACCTGGTCGATATGGAAGTCCGCGAGCTTCTCAGCAAGTACGACTTCCCCGGCGAGGACTGCCCGGTCATCCGCGGCTCGGCCACCAACGCCCTGAAAGCGCCCGACGATCCGAAGTGGAAGCAGCCGATCCTCGACCTCGTGGCGGCCCTGGACGACTACATCCCCGTGCCGGTTCGCGAGATCGACAAGCCGTTCCTGATGCCCGTCGAGGACGTCTTCTCGATCAAGGGCCGCGGCACGGTCGGCACCGGGCGCATCGAGCGCGGCGTTATCAAGGTCGGCGAGAAGGTCGAGATCATCGGCCTGGGCGAGACCCGCGACACGACCGTCACGGGCGTCGAGATGTTCAACAAGATGCTCGACCAGGGCCAGGCCGGCGACAACGTCGGCTGCCTGCTGCGGGGCGTCGAGAAGACGGACCTCGAGCGCGGCATGGTCCTTGCCAAGCCCGGCAGCATCAAGCCCCACGACAAGTTCGAGGGCGAGGTGTACGTGCTGACGAAAGAGGAAGGCGGGCGGCACAACCCGTTCTTCACCG
>CAYOBS010000263.1:0-5262 GCA_964402305.1 uncultured Planctomycetaceae bacterium
CCTGCTGGCCCATCGCAAGGAGATGGAAGAGCCCTTCGAGAAGACCCAGGTCGGCTCATCCGCCATGGCCTACAAGCGCAACCCCATGCGCTGCGAGCGTGCCACGGCCCTGGCCAGGTTCGTGATGGACGTCTCGGCCAGCCCCCTGCACACCGCGGCCGAGCAGTGGTTCGAACGCACCCTCGACGACTCCGCCAACAAGCGCCTGGCCATGAGCGAGGCGTTCCTGGCAACCGACGCGATCCTGCTGATAACGCTCAATGTCACACAGGGCCTGGTCGTGTATCCCGCCGTCATCGCCGCCGGCGTGGAGGCCGAGCTGCCTTTCATGGCCACCGAAAATATCCTGATGGCGGCTGTCGCCGCCGGGGCCGACCGCCAGGAAATCCACGAGCGAATCCGCACCCACAGCATGGCCGCCGGCGAGCAGGTCAAGCTGCACGGCAAACCCAACGACCTTATCGCCCGCCTTCAGGCCGATGCCGCCTTCGCCAACGTTGACATCGACTCCGCCCTGCGCCCGGAGGACTTCATCGGCCGCGCGCCGCAACAGGTCGATGAGTTCATCGCTTCCGAAGTGGCCCCCATCCGCGACAAGTACAAGTCCCTCCTCGGCCAGCAGGCGAACCTGCGGGTCTAGCGGCGTGGCACGGGCATCCGGCCCGTGAGTCGCAGGGGCGTCTCGCCCCTGCTTTTCCGGCATTCTCACGGGCAAGTCCTTGGGACCCCTGACGGGGATGCTTGTGCCACTCCTGATTCGACGAAAGTAAACACCGGTTGGGCCGAAAGGAAGCCCAATTCCCCCGGCTATCGGAACGTCAGACGCCCGCGGCTTGTCGGGTTCCACGGGAAAAAGATCTTGCGTGGAAAGCCCATGGTATAATTGAGCGCAGTGTGGAGCGTTGCAATGAGCGAAGGTACGATCCGAAAAACACTGACGGTCTGCATCGCCGTGATGGTCGCGGTGGCGTCTTTGCCGCTGGCGTGGGGATTGGCGTCGGCGTTTGATAATGGCAATGGGCGCGATGCGACGCGAGAGCTCACCAGTTCTTCCGGACCTGTCGCGGTGCTCAGCGGGCTGTCGCGCAATCCCGAACTGGACTTCCGCGAGTTGCGCCTGGCCGGGCCTTTGCCCGGGATCTGCGGCCTGGGCGTCGCAGCCAGGCTGGCTGCCCGCACCCAGCCGGCGGTGGCCGCCGGGCCAGGCTATGCCGGCCAGTGCTGCGCGACGCTGCTGGCACTTCACTGCCTTCTGACCGTGTGACAGACGCGGTTGCATGTCTTGCTGATTCCGTTGCCGGCGGGTTTCCGCGGGTGTTCCGCGCGCCGACGGGTTCCAAACTTTTTTGCAGCAAATTGCAGCAAATTGCAACAACTTGCCGCAACTTGCACAACTTTCAACAACTTTCCACAGGCCGCGACCGCCGGCCGGTGCGAGAGCACCGGACCGCGGCGCGTTGCCGGGAGCAGCCGCAATGAAGGCATCAACAAATGTGATTTCCGATCCCAATACCTTGCTCGATCACGTCCGTCAAATGCTCGACCAGGGCCAGGCCCAAGCCGCCCTGGACGTGCTGGATTCCTGCGGGCAGAGTACCCGGACCATCCAGAACGCCAAGGGAGTGTGCATGATGCGTCTGCGTCTGGGTCGGCACGAGCTGGCCGTGAAGATATTCCGCGACCTGGTCTTCCCGGCTGGCGCGTTCGCGATCCCGGACGACACGCCGACGGTCTTCCGCAGCAACTACGCGACGAGCCTCATGCTGGTGGACAACCCGGTCACCGGCCTGCAGATCCTCGGGCAGATTCCGGACAGGCAGCACCCTGCCGTCGTGCAGCTCAAGATCGCGGTGCGCAACTGGAAGCGAAGTATGTCCTGGTTGGCTCGCATCGGGCTGCTGATCGGAATCACCCCCAAGAAGCCGTTTAGCATGGACTCCGCGCCTGGCGCGCTGCTGATTCCGTAGAGCGGCGAAAGTCCCAAGCCCGCGGAGCGGGCGGCGTGAGATGCAAGAGAGCTTGTCTGCAAACGCTTCCGGGCCCGGGCATGGACCTGGGCTCGGAAGCTGGGGTTTGTCGTTTGCCTGCTCGCTGAAGGCGGCGGGCCTCGGGGCTTGTTTCGGAAAAGGGCTTCTCCGGAAATAGCTTGAACTTCCGATCGCTACCGCGCACAATGCCGATGATGATCGCCCGCGCAGGATTGGTCGTTGCGCGAGGCTCCAAGGGTGCGGTAACACAGATTTGCCGCAGGCTACTCGGGTGGTCGGGCCGCCATCCGGAAAAGTAATTTTCCGGAGTCACACAATGGCGCAACCCGAGAAGAAGGCTGAGCAGCCTGGTCATCAGATGAGCGAAGCTGGTTGCCTGATCCGTCTGGGATGGTTCGTATTCGGCAACGCGGCGCTCGTCATCTGCATCGGTACAATCGCAAACCACAGGGGGAACTTCCTTTCCGCCGCCGATGCCGTGTTCTGGGTGGTGGTCCTTGTCCTCATCTGGCTGCGGCACGTTGACATCACCCGTATGAAAGGGCGGACTGCCAGCGGCCAACCAGCCACGCTGTCACACTGGAAACGATACGCCGGCTTGCTCTTGGCATTTTCCCTGGTCGCATGGGCAGTTGCCCACGCCGTTGCCTGGTTCCGGGGATAGAGGTGATTCCGGCTTCGATTTTCGCCTGCTTCCAGGGGGTTGTTTCGGGGCTTGTTTTGACAATGGGCGTCCTTATCGGGTACGTTTGCCGGTTACTCTTGCGGAGATGCGGTTATGACGTTGACCCTGTTGATGGTCGCGGCGGGATTGGTGCTGCTTGTGGCCGGGGCGGAGCTGCTGGTTCGCGGCGCTTCGTCCCTGGCGCGGGCGGTCGGAATGCCTTCGCTGATAATCGGCCTGACGGTCGTGGCCTACGGCACAAGCGCGCCGGAGTTTGCCGTCAGCCTCAAGGCGAGCCTTGCCGGGCAGCCTGACATCGCGCTGGGCAACGTGGTGGGAAGCAACGTGTTCAACGTGCTGTTTATCCTGGGCATCTCCGCCGCGATAGTCCCGCTGGCGACATCGTCGCAACTTGTCCGCCTCGACGTGCCGGTCATGATCGGCGTGTCGGGCCTGGCGTGGCTGATGGCGAGTAACGGAGTCATCGGCCGGGTGGAGGGCGTGGTGCTCCTGGCGGGCATCGTGGTTTACACGGCGATGCTGGTCTTGCTGGGCAAGCGCCAGGGCAACGCTATCGCCCTTGCCAAGCCCAAGGCGACAGGGCGGCGGGCGGCGTCCGGGTGGCGGCTGGTTGTGCCGGCATTGCTGGTTCTGGCGGGCCTCGTGCTGCTGGTGCTGGGGGCTCGCTGGCTCGTGGAGGGCGCCGTCGAGCTGGCCCGTGTGCTTGGCGTGAGCGAACTGCTGATCGGCCTGACGATCATTGCCGCGGGCACGTCGCTGCCGGAAGCGGCGACTTCGGTCATCGCCAGCATTCGCGGCGAACGAGACATCGCCGTGGGCAACATCGTGGGCAGCAACATATTCAACATCCTGGCTGTCTTGGGCGCCGCCGCGGTCGCGGCGCCGCACGGCGTGGCGGTTTCGCCGATCGCGCTGCGATTTGACTTGCCGGTTATGTTGGTCGTGGCCCTGGTGTGCATGCCCGTGTTCTTTACCGGCGGGCGGATTTCCCGCTGGGAAGGTTTGTTGCTGCTGGGATACTACGCCGCGTATGTCGCATACCTTGTGCTGGGGGCCTCATCTCACGAATCGCTCGGTGCGTTCAGCGCGGCCATGGCGTTCTTTGTGCTGCCGGGGACGGTGCTGGGGATTGCGGTTTCCTTGTTCTGGGCGGTGCGGGCAAGGCGGAGGGGCCGTGCCCTTCCAAAGCAGTAATACGCATTCCAGATGATTCTCGTGCGGGCTGCATTCTTCAGGCCCGTTCACGGGCCTTTACACGCCAAAAGCGTGAATAGACCATGCCTTTCCTTTAGGCCTGGGGCGGGTCCGCGACAGTTTTCCTCTTCTTTTCTTTTGCTGCCGTCGGGGGTTACTTGGTTTCGGTAATCACGATGGGGCAGGTGGTCAGGGCCTGGTTGAAGACCTCGCCCTGGAGCGAGGCGATCATGCAGTTCTTGGCGGTTTCCTCGGCCTCCGGCCCGGGTTTCTCGGCGGCGTCGGTCCGCTTGGTGACCTTGATGATGTGGAAGCCGAACTGGGTGCGGACGATGCCGGATGTGTCGCCGATCTTCATGCTGAAGGCCTTCATGGCGAAGGTGGGGACCATCGAGCCGAAGTCGAATTCGCCGAGGTCGCCACCCTTGGACTTGGACGGGCAGTCGGAGTTTGCCTCGGCCGCCTTCTCGAACGTGACGGTGCCGGCCTTGATGTCCGCGGCGACCTTCTCGAGCTTGGCTACGGCCGCCTTCTGGTCCTTTGTCGAGGCGGTCGGCGCGCATGTCACGAGGATGTGGCTGGCAGTGACCTTCGTGCCGTTGAAACACGTCGCGTTGGCCTTGATGAAGGCGTCAACCTTCTCCTTGGCGGTTTCCTTCTCGGCCAGGCTCTTGAGGCGGACCTGGTCGCGGAGCCGCTGCTCGGTAAGTCCGGCCATGGACATCAACTGATCCATCGGGACGCCTCTTTCCTTGGCCATTTCAGCCAACTTGCCCTTGAGCTCGTCGTACTGCTTCTGGTCGAAGGGGATCTGCTTGGCCTCGAGGTAGGCGTGGATGAGCTCTGCGATGATTATGTCGTCGAGGATCTTGGCTCGCATCGCGCCGACGCGATCGGCGGGGAACTCAGCCGGCAGTGCCTTGAGTGGCCCGTCGATGCGGTCGCTGGTGATCTGCACGGCCCCGACAGTCGCCACCACGGTCGGCTTGCTGGTTGGGGCGGGCGCCGTGGCGGGCGCTGCGGTTGGCGCCGTGGTTGGGGCGGTTGCTGCCGCGGGTGTCGGGGTTGGCGCCGTGGCGGGCGCTGCCGCGGGCGCCGGGGTCGGAGCCAGGGCGGGCGCTGCCGCGGCCGGGGCGGACGCCGTGGTGGCCGGGGTTGGAGCGGACGCCGTGGTGGCCGGGCCTTCCGCCAGAGCCTGCCCGAACGCCGCCAGGATGCAAGCAGCCGAGACCAGTATCAAAAACATCTTGCCGTTCACTATCGTTCTCCTGCAAGTAAAGTGGCGAGTCACGGTCCAGCCGTCGAGCCGTCCGCGCTCACCGTTTCAACTTCCGTTCACCAGATAACTGGAAACCCATTATTCACATTCGGTGTCGGACTTTCAATAGGCTGCCG
>CAYOBS010000264.1:0-5247 GCA_964402305.1 uncultured Planctomycetaceae bacterium
TTCCGCGGCCTTCTCCCACTCAGCCAGCGCCTTGTCGTACGCGGCCTGCTGGCTGGCCTTGTCGCCCGAGCCGACGCCGGCCTTTGTCAGCAGCGCCTGGCAGGCCTCGTCTTCGGCGAGCATCTCGGGGCTGAGCCACCGGCCCGACGGCGTGCCGCCGACCGCGCCCACGACCAGGCCGACCGGCACATCCAACTCCTTCTGCAAAGGCAGGCCAAATGAAAACAGCAGCGCCGAAAATCCGTTGATGTTGCCCGCCTCCGCCTGTTGCCAGCCGTTACGGTTGTAGAGCCGCAGCTTAGGGTAAGGCCCGCCCGCGACCATCGCCGCAATGACGGGGTCGTTCTTGACATACCCGCCCGCCCCGCCGGCCATGTTCGACTGGCCGGAGCCCAGCCAGATCTCGCCGACGACCACGTCGTCAAAAACGATCGGCGCGGCCCCGCCGCTGACGGTCAACTTGCCAGGCTCGCCGACCTTCATGGCGTCCAGGCTCACCACCCACTTGCCGTCCTTGTCCGCCTCGACCTGCTTGGTCTGATCGCGGAACGCGACGGTGACCTTCTCGCCAGGCTTGGCCGTGCCCCAGACCGGCACGGCCATGTCGCGCTGGAGGACCATGTGATCGCTGAACATCTTGTCGACGGCGACATCGCCCGCGGCGAAACCTGCCACAAGGCCGACGATCATCAGGCAAAGTGCGGCGTGTCTTGCGATGGCGTTCATGGCGCGATTCTCCTTCAGATAAAAGGCATATAGATGCTGCGACTGTCATCGACAGTCCTGGATAAGGATTCAACATCCCGCCGCCGGGAAAGTTTCGTGGCAATCCCGTGGTAGCGTCACGCTTGATTAGACGATTCGTTTTTCCTCAAATGAGCGGGCCACGAAGTATGTTTGGCCAAATAATAGAACGTGCATTCTGTCTTCCCCGCCAGCCCATGGCCCGGCGAACTCAATCCATCGCTGTCCATCCCACCGCATAGGGACACGAGGCGCGCGAGGCGGGAGAGTCGAGGCAGAGATCGCGTAGTCATCAAGAACTTCCGCGTAGGCCCTGATGAGAGGCTCCGGTCCATCGGCGAACAGGCCAAAACCACCATCCAGGTGTTTCATAGCTGGCGGACCCCCTTTCAAGAAGCGGTCGAACGGGAACCAACCCTGAACGAGTTCCAGATGTTTCTCCCATAGCGTGCCAAGGACTTCTATCCGCTTGGCTGACTTCCCGCGGAAGTATAGTTCCACTTGGGGAAGAACGTGAGGCCACAAGAGAACATGGTCATCCTCAAGCTCAAGCCAAACGTTGTTGTAGACAGGGCTGTGATCGATTCGCTGTTCTCTGACGCTTTGGCAACGTATTTGCCATTGTTGCTCGTGTTCATCCTGCTGCGATAACACGAGCGATAACACCGCGTCCTCGCCTTGCCATTCGACGCCGCCAAGTCGCACCCACCCAAACTCTTCAAACTCAGGCGTGCCGATTACGTTCATCAGTTCATCGAGCATACTTCGTTGCTCCTTTGCGGAGAAAGAGCCGGTCGCCACAAGAGATATACTCGCTCAAGACCACCAGGCAGAAGCCGCCGCCCGAAAGTCAGGCTTGCCTGGCCGACTTGCGGCCAAGGGCGACGACGATGTTCTGAAGGAGTATGAACACGAGCACCAGCGTGCCGATGGCGATGCTTGTCCACCATGAGCTAAGGGTGCCCTTGTTGGTGATGAGCGTCTGGATGAGGCCGAAGATCAGCACGCCCATCAGCGTGCCGGCCAGGTATCCCACGCCGCCGGAAAGCAGCGTTCCGCCGATGACGGTCGCGGCGATGGCGTCGAGCTCCAGGCCCATTCCCGCGTTGAGCGGATCGCCTTTCTGGACGCTGAAGGTGTAGACCACGCCCGCCGCGGCGGAGCACAAGCCCGCCAGCATATAGACGAGCACCTTGGTGCGCGCGACTGGCAGACCCATGAGCACGGCGGACTTTTCATCGCCGCCGACGGCGTAGACGTTTCGCCCGAACTTGCGGAAGTGCGCCAGGTACATCCCCCCCGCCAGCAGCACCAGCAGGCAGATCGTGCTCAGCGGCAGATCCACGTCCGGCGTCAGCGAGAAACGCAGCGTGTCCTGGACCGTCCGGGCGTAGAAGGGATGCTTTATGCTCAGCGACTCGGACTTGATCATGAACGCCATTCCGCGGGCGAAGAACATCCCGCCGAGAGTCACCAGGAACGGCGGCAGTTTGAAGAAGTGGATCAGGCACCCCATGCCCGCGCCGAACAACGTTCCGGCGGCAAGGGCAATCGCGATCGCCGGCAGCGGGTGCAGCCCGTGAGGCAGAACCTGGCTGACGCTGCCGACCACGCGAGGATCCAGCCGCGGATCGAAGCAAAGCGTCGCGATCAGGATGCTCGTGAATGCCACCACCGACCCGACGGACAGGTCGATCCCGCCGGATATTATGACCAGCGTGGTGCCGATGGCGGCTACGCCGAGAACGGCGTTCTCGTCGCGGAACAGGTCAGCCAGCACGCTGAGCGAGCCGAAGCCGCGGTCGTGAAACGCGGCCAGGCCGACGGCGTAAAGCACCGCCAACACCGCGGCGCTGGCAAGCAGCGGAATGTACCTTGCGTCGAGCCGCAGCTTCATGCCGCCGCCCTCCGCCCGATAATTGCGCGGATCGGCCCCAGCGCCCGCCCGAAGCGCCGGCGAAACTCCGCCGACTGGAGCAGGCAGACCGTCACCACCATGATCGCCTTGGGAACCAGCGCCTGGTCGGTGCTGAGCCCATGCATCAGCATGGTCGTCGTAAGCGTCTGGATCAGCAGCGCCCCCAGCAGCGAACCGAGCAGGTAGAACCGCCCGCCCGTCAGGGCCGTGCCCCCGATAACCACCGCCATGATCGCGTCGAGCTCAAGGTATAGGCCGGTCTTGCTCGGGTCGGCGGTGCGGATGTTCGCGGTGTAGATCAGCCCCGCGGCGGCGGCGAACAGGCCCGATAGGCTGTACACCGCGAACTTTACGGCCGCGGCATTGATGCCCGCGTACCGGCTGGCGACGTCGTTGTCGCCGACGGCCTCGATAAACAGGCCCAGCGCGGTCTTTCGCGTCAGCAGGATGGTCGCCGCCGCCGCGATGGCCACGATCGTCGCCGCCAGGGGCAGATAGAGCAGGAATCCGTTGCCGATGTACACGAACTGGTCGTAGGCCGGGTAGGCCCGGTGAACGGTGATGCGCCGGCCTTCGGTGATGAGCATCGCCACGCCGCGTCCGGCCACCATCAGCACAAGAGTCGCCACAAGCGGCTGGATGCGAAGGACGGCCACCAGCAGGCCGCTGAACATCCCGGCCAGCAGGCACACGCCGAGAGCCGCCGCCAGTACGGCCGGCAGCGGCAGGTTGCCCTGCTCGATGAGTCCCGCGGCCACCGCGCCGGAGATAGCCATCACCGCGCCGACCGACAGGTCCACGCCGCCCGTGGCGATCACCAGGGTCATGCCAAGGCTCAGCAGCATCACCAGCGAGCCGTTCTTGAGCACGTCGATCATCGCGCCGAACAGGTGCCCCTCGCGCCACTCCAGGCTGAAGAAACCGTCGGTCCAGACGAGGTTGTAAAGCAGCAGCAGGCCCAGCGCAACGCCGGGCCAGAGCAGCTTGCCCGCCCAGGCGGGGACCATGCGGCCGGCCTTGTCACTCATGGGAGGTGTGCTGCCTTTCTTTCTGGCGGCACTTGCTTTAGCCTCTGTAACGCCAATTTACAGGGCTTTATTGCGGATTGTCCCGGCTCGCCGGGACAATCCGCAATGGCGGTCGCGATATAGCGCCACGACATTGATGCCAAGATAACGCGTCGCTCCTGCCAGTTAATCAGGTCGCTCAACATGAGGCGGCCCCCCCGCTTGCCATGGCTTGCATGATCGCCTGCTCGCTGATCTGCCCGCCGGCGAGCTGGGCCACCTGCCTGCGGTCGCGAAGCACCACCACGCGCTGGCTGGTGCGAACGACCTCGTCGAGTTCCGAGCTTATGAACAGTATGGCCATGCCCATCCGGCGAAGGCGGGCGATCAGCCTTTCGATCTCCGCCTTGGCGCCCACGTCGATGCCGCGCGTCGGCTCGTCGAGGATCAGCAGCCTGGGCTCCGTCGCCAGCCAGCGAGCCACGAGGACCTTCTGCTGGTTGCCGCCGGAGAGGTTGGCGACCAGTTGCTCCGGGCCGGGCGTGCGGATGTCCAGCGCGCGAATGAACTTCTCGACCAGTTCGGCCTGCTTTCGGCCGGGCAGGCGGCGCCACGCCCCGCGGCTTGCCTGGAGGGCGAGCATGATGTTTTCCCGCACGGAGAGGTTCGGGATGATCCCCGCGGCCCGGCGGTCCTCGGGGATGAAGGCGAAGCCAAGGCGAATGGCCCGGCGCGGCGAGCCGATGGTTACGCCCTTGCCATCGACACGAATGGTCCCGCTGTCCGGGCGGTCGATGCCGAACAGCAGCTTGACCGTCTCGGTCCGCCCGGAGCCCAGCAGCCCTGCCAGGCCGACGACCTGCCCCCGGCGAAGCGCCATGCTGACCGACGATACCGCCCCGCGCCGGCCCAGGCCGTCAAGGACCACGAAGGCCTCACTTGCCGCCTCGGCCTCGGCGTACGGATGCCCCTGCGCCGCATCGGGGACGATCTCCCGCGGGTCCTTGCCGATCATCCGGGCGATCAGTTCGATCCTCGGCAGTTGGTCGGCCTGGTACTGCCCGACCAGCCTGCCGTTGCGAAGCACCGTGATGCGGTCGCTGACGCGGTAAACCTGGTCCAGGAAGTGCGTGATGAAGATGATCCCGATCCCCTGCTCGCGCAGCCGGCGCATCAGGGCGAAGAGCTGCTCGACCTCGTTCTCATCCAGGCTGCTCGTCGGCTCGTCGAGGATCAGCACACGGGCATCAATGTCCAGCGCCCGCGCGATGCTCACCATCTGCTGGATCGCGATGGAGTAGCCGGAGACCTGGCGCCGCACGTCGATGGCAAGTGCCAGCCGGGCCATCGCCGCCTCGGCCCGCCGGGCCATCGAGCCCCAGCGGATCGTCCCCAGTCGCGTCGGCTGGCGGCCCAGGCAGATATTCTCCGCCACCGACAGGTGCGGGATCAGGTTCACCTCTTGGTAGACGGTGCTGATGCCCATGGCCTCGGCCTGCATGGGGCTTGCGTGCTTTACGGCCCGGCCTTCAAGCAGGCTGCTGCCGGCGGCGATGGCGTGAACTCTGGTGAGCTCCT
>CAYOBS010000265.1:0-2947 GCA_964402305.1 uncultured Planctomycetaceae bacterium
CGCGCCGGGACCGCTTTGGCTTGGTCGCCGTAGAACCAAGCTGGTCGATATCCCCCCGCGAAATCCGGCGGCGGGTTCGGCTGATTTTTTTTTGCGGCCCGGGTTGCCGTCTCGCGGGGTAAAGAGTACATTGGAGTAGTTGTGGTTCCGGCTCCGGCGGCGCCGTCCGAGGCAGATGCGACACTTCAGAAAAGGACATAGTCATGACCAGCAGGAAGATCACGCGGCGCGAATTCGTACGCGACGGGGCTGTTGTTACCGGCGCGGTGGTTCTGGGGCTCAACTCGGCCGGGCGGGCCGAAGGGGCCAAGCCGGCGTCGGCCGGCGCGGTCGAGAAGACCCGCAGCTACAACCCGAACATGGAGTATCGCCGGCTGGGGCGGACGGGGCTTTGGGTCTCGGCGGTCTGCCTGGGTGGGCACTGGAAAGGTATGGAACGCGTTCTCAAGGGGCCCGTGCCGGGTCTGGCCGACCCTGTCGTCGGCGAAGCCGGCGCGGAGTTGCTCAAGAACCGCCGCGAGGTCATCGACCGCTGCCTGGAGGTCGGGATCAACCTCGTCGACGCCTGCACCGTGGCCGAGGTCTCAGCGTATGGCCCGGCCCTGAAGGGCCAGCGAGAAAAGATGTACATGGGCTTTGCCATGTGGCCCAAGTGCCCGCGCGACAAGAAATACCGCACCGCCGATATGCTGCTCAAGACTTTGGGAGAGGGCATGAAGATTGCCGGGGTGGATTACGTCGACGTCTGGCGCCCCGTGGCGCTGGAACGCGGCGGCGAGCATACCCAGGCCGAGGTCGAGGAAATAGTCAAGGCCCTCGAACTGGCCAAGAAGCAGGGCAAGGCGCGGTTTACCGGCGTGTCATCGCACGATCGGGAGTGGCTAAAGATGCTCATCGAGAAGTACCCCGAGCAGATGGAGGTGATTGTCTTCCCCTACGCGGCCATGTCAAAGGAACTGCCCACGGACAGCCTTTTCGACGCGATCCGCAAGCAGGACATCGGCGCGCTGGGCATCAAGCCATTTGGCGGAGGGTCGTACTTCAAAAGCGCCACGAAGCCCGATGAGCAGTCGAGACTGGCCCGGCTCGCCGTCAGGTACGTCCTGGCAAACCCCGCCATTACCGCGCCTATTCCGGGCTTGGCCAGCCCCGCCGAAGTGGACAACATGGCCCTGGCCGTCAAGGAAAAGCGAGAACTGGACAAGGACGAAAAGGCGATGCTCGAAAACGCCGCGGAACAGATGTGGGCAAACCTGCCGCCCGAATACCAATGGCTGGAAAACTGGCGAAACGTCTGATGCCCTTCATGCCCCGGCCATGCCGTGGGGCGAACGGACGGCCAGTCCGCTGGAGCATCCCATGAGAGTTGTCGCGCGAACCACCGCGCTTACCGGTCTTGTCCTGATCCTGTTGGCCGTGCTGGCTTGCCAGTCCCAGAACCGCTTCGCCGAGTACCAGGCGAAGGATCCGCTGGCGGTCAGCAAGAAGCCCAAGCACATCCTCGGCTCGGCGGACGACAACTACTGGTGCTACGTCTGCCACATGAACTACCAGATCGAGCCGCTCGCCGTTCGCCACGCCAAGGCAGGCGTGGGTTGCTCCAAGTGCCACGGCAAGTCGGAGAAGCACACTGCCGACGAGGATGGCGTTATCCCCCCGCAGAAGATGTTCGCCAGGCAAGAGATCAACGCCGGCTGCCTGCCATGCCACAAGGCGTACGCCGAGTCGGCCAACATCTGCCTATACCAGCCGGACGCGCTTGGCGCCGTGGAACCCGGCCCAAGCCAATGCACCGACTGCCACGGCCGGCACCAACTGGCCAACCGCTCCCGCAAGTGGGACAAGACCACCGGCAAGTTGCTGTGGCGCGACGGCACCAAGCCAGTCCGGCAAAAGACGGGCATGGACAGCAATGGCGTCGGAGAGATGTAGAACAATCGAAAGGCGACAACAATGAGAAGAACCACAGTGCATGAGATCGGCCGGCGCGAGTTCCTGGCCCGTGCGGCGGTTGCGACGGCGGGCGTGGGCCTGCTGGGGGCCCGTCCGGCGTGGGGCGGCAAGACGCCGTGGAAGATGCGGCTCTCCGCTTCCTCGATCGACTTTACCAAGTTGAAGATCGAGCAGGCCTGCGAGCGGATTGCCGCGCTGGGCTTCGAGGCGATCGACATCTGGTCGCCGCACGCCGGGTGCCCGCACCTGGACGACGTGCAGAGCCGCCTTGGGCCCCAGGGCCTGAAGGAACTTCTCGCAAAGCATGGCCTCAAACTCTACGCATTCTCGGTGTACTCGGGCGGGTACCCGAAGTACGCCGAACTCCTGGGCAAGGCCGGCGGCGGCGTGGCCGTGAACGGCAGCCCAGGCAAATGCCCGCCCAGCGAGCTCACCGCCAGGATGAAGGCGTTCATCGAGAGCCTCAAGGGGCAACTTGAGACGGCCGAAAAGTACAACTCGTACATCGCCATAGAGAATCACGGCGGAGCCTTGCTGAGCTCGCTCGACTCCTTCAAGGCATTCGTCGACAACAATAAAAACCCCAGGCTGGGCCTGGCCGTTGCGCCTTATCACCTCCCGGCGGCCTCGGTAGCCGAGGCGATCACGATTGCCGGCGGGCAATTGCTGTTCTTCTACGCCTGGCAGAACGGCGGCGGCCTAAAGCAGTTGCCCGGCCACGGGCCGACTGATTTCACGCCGTGGCTGGCGGTGCTGGCGAAAATCAACTACAAGTGGTACGTGAACCCGTTCATGCACGGCGAGCCCGCGCCCGAGGAGATGTCCAAGGCCCTCGAAAAGTCGCGCGACTATCTCAAGGCGTGCTACGAGAAGGCCGTCGGCGAGCAATAACCGGCCGGGGGGATGACACGTGCCCGAAATGGTTCTCGTGTTGCGCAGTGCCTGTTGCACGAGAACTGTTCGTGATGCGCATGATGAGTCTTCTTCTCTCCGC
>CAYOBS010000265.1:3047-5131 GCA_964402305.1 uncultured Planctomycetaceae bacterium
GGGGTTCAACCGGCTCTGGAGAACGTCGTTGAGGTTGCGCGCGCCGAGCACGCCGCGGTGCATCGGCGTGATTACCTGGATGTCCTCCAGCGGGTCGTGCCCGAAACGTTCCGGGATGCGTTTGCGGATCATTTCGACGATCAGCTCGACGCCGGCCTCGGGATCCTCGGCGCGGACGAAGAAGAAGTCCGTCGCCGGCGTGCCGGCGGGGCCTGCCTGGGCGGACAGGTCCGGCATCCGGCCCTCGTTGATGCGGTGCGCGTTGGTGATGATGGCGCTGGCGGCCGCCTGGCGGAAGACCTCCGTCAGCGTGCAAACGGGCACGATGCCGGAGTCGATCACATCCCGCAGCACGCAGCCGGGGCCGACGGACGGGAGTTGGTCGACGTCGCCGACCAGCAGCAGCGAGGCGTGCTTGGGGATTGCCCGGATGACCTGATTGGCAAGAGGAAGGTCGACCATGCTGGCCTCGTCGATGACGAACACGTCGCCGGCCAAAGGGTTGGACTCGTGGTGCTTGAACTGCCCGTTGCTTGGATCCCAGGCAAGCAGGCGGTGGATGGTCTTGGCGGCAATGCCGGTGGTCTCGCTGAGCCTTTTGGCGGCCCGGCCTGTGGGGGCGCAGAGCACCACCGCCAGGCCCTTGGCGGCGAGGATCTTCAGGATGGCGTTTACCAGCGTGGTCTTGCCGACGCCGGGCCCGCCGGTGATGACCATCACCTTTGCTTGTGCCGCCAGGCGGATGGCCCGCTGCTGCTGGGCCGCAAGGGACAGGCTGACCTTCCGCTCGACCCAGGCGATGGCCTTTTCGACGTCGATCTGCGGGCACGGGTGAAGCCCGCCGGCCAGGCCGACGATGTCGTCGGCAAGCGCCACCTCGGCCTTGTGCAGCGCCGCCAGGAAGACAAGCTCCGCGCCCTCATCGCCGGCGTCCTTGATGAGCCTGCCATCGGCCAGGGCCTGCTCGATGGCCTGCTGGATTATCTCCGGCTGGATTTCCAGAAGCCGCGAGCACTGCTCGGCCAGGTTCGCTCGCGGGTATGCGCAGTGGCCCTCGTTGGTCAACTGCTGGAGGACGTACTCGACACCCGCCTTGGCGCGCAGGATCGAATCGCGCGCGATGCCCAGCCGCTCGGCGATCAGGTCTGCTGACTTGAAGCCGATGCCCCATATGTCGCGGGCCAGCCTGTACGGGTCGGCTGTGACAAGCTCGATGGCGTTCTCGCCGTACATCTTGTATATGCGAAAGGCCCGCGACGTGCTCACGCCGTGGCTGTGAAGGAACAGCATTATGTCGCGCACCGTCCGCTGCTCCGCCCATGCGTCGCGGATTCGCTTGAGCCGCTCCGGGCCGATGCCGTCGACCTTCAGCAGCTTCTTGGGTGCGGTGTCGATAATATCCAGCACCTCCTGGCCGTAGCGGGCGACCAGCCTGGCCGCCAGCGTGGGCCCGATTCCCTTGATCAGCCCGCTGGCCAGGTAACGCTCGATTCCCTCCCTGGTGTTGGGCGTGGTGGCCCGCAGGGTATGTGCCTTGAACTGCCGGCCATGCACTTTGTCCATTGCCCAGACGCCACCGGCGTCGAGCCATTCACCCGCCCGCGGTTCCGGCAGGGCGCCGACAACGGTGACAAGCTCGCGGAACCCGCGCACCTTGACCTTCAGCACGCAGAAGCCCGTCTGCTCGCTGTGAAACGTCACCCGCTCGACGGAGCCGGTGATCTGCTCGGTGTTCTCAGGTTGCCGCCGGTCCATGACGCGCGGCATTGTAACGCCTCGACGCGGCAGAGAAGAAAAAGAAACAGAAACAGCATCTCAACGCAGAGCACGCAGAGCACGCAGAGGACGATTGTAGAAGAAGAGACAGCTATCTCATCGCGGAGGGCAGTGCGGAGAACGCAGTGCAGAGAACGCGGAGGGAATAATACGTCCTATACGTCCCATAGGACTTATAGGACCTATAGGACTTATAGGACCTATAGGACTTATAGGACTTATAGGACCATACGTCTTATTCCTCTGCGTTCTCTGCACTCTCTGCGCTGAGATCGCCGTTTCTTCTTTGTCGGCCGAGGACGCCAGTG
>CAYOBS010000266.1:0-5113 GCA_964402305.1 uncultured Planctomycetaceae bacterium
AAGGATTGATCGTCTTGCCGCTTGAGTTTTCTTGAGCCCAAATGGCGTTGTAGTATTAGATTCCCTTTGCTTGTGCGCCTTTGGGCTGAAGCCACAAACAAGCGCGCTGAAAGCGTGCTGAATGTTGATAACGCTCATATCACCCAGGCCTAGAAGGCCTGGTCTAAACCCGCCTTCGGCGGTCAAAGCCCCGTAAACGGGGCTATGAGAAGACTACCCACGTCTTGTCAAGTCCTGCCTTCCGGTTGTCACGCACTTTGCCAACAGCGGGGACAGGCACCTCCGTCCCGAGGACTCCGGAGCCAGTCCCCTTCGCTTACTTTCCAGTTCTTACTTCTTACTTCTGACTTCTGACTTCCTACTTCTTACTTCTTACTTCTTACTTCTGACTTCTGACTTCCTACTTCTTACTTCTGACTTCTGACTTCCGACTTCCTACTTCCTACTTCCTACTTCTTACTTCCGACTTCCGACTTCCGACTTCCTACTTCCTACTTCTTACTTCTTACTTCTGACTTCTGACTTCCGACTTCCGACTTCCTACTTCCTACTTCTTACTTCCTACTTCTTACTACCTACTACTAGTTCAAACTGACATGTGGGTTGTCGTAGCGCAGCTCGATGTAGGAGTTTATTCCAGCCAGCACGCCGTTGTGGTTGGCGGCGTAGCCGTCGAGGTACCACATTTTTCGCTGCGGGCTGACGACCCAGTCGCTGCCTGGCTTGGGGAACCGCCCGAAGCGGATGTCTGTCGGCCTGCCCGTGCCGACCTGGGCGTACATGCGCAATTCCGGCTCGTTGCGGCTGATCCTGCCGGCGTGGTTGCGGACGTCTACGACGTTGATCTGAGCGTAGTAGGGTTTTGTGCTGATGAGTTCGACGAGTTTCAGGCCGGCGTCGAGGTCGGCCGCGGGCCACTTCCAGCCCGGCGGGGGCGGGGTATTCTGCACGCCGTCGATGGTGACGTAGTGGATCGGCCTGGCGTAGGAGCGCCATGCCTCGGGCACCTCGCCGAGCGCCTGGTAGCAAACCTGTCGCACGGCGCGGGTCTGGTTGTCCTGGAGCGACAGGACGTACATGGGCACCAGCCCGGCGGGCAGGCAAAAGCCCTCCCTGTCGACGTAGAGATGGTCGGCGCCGGACCGGACGCGGGCGAAGGGCTGGCGGAATTCGAGGTCCACCTCCACGACGCCGCCGGGGCCTTTGGCGCTCGGGCGGACCTCGACGCGGTTTGCCTGGCGGACCAGTGGATTGTGCATCGCCAGATCGTACACCTTGCGCGCCAGGTCGGGGTCGGAGAGGCTCGCCCTCCGCGGGGTGATCATCTCGGTGACGTACTTGGCCAGCGAGGCCGGCATCCAGGCCGGCACGCGAGCCACGCGGACCGTCGCGGCGCCGCCGGGGCCGGCGTAACGCTGCTGGATAACGCGCCGCTGGAGCGTCCGCATCCCGATCACCGCTCCGCCGGCCGCCAGAATCCCAATGACTACCCAGCCGGCGAGGAAGAATCCGCCGCGCCGCCTGTCGGGGTCCATTTGTGTCCACCACAGCCGGACTCGCCCCGGCCGGCGGGGCGGCTTGGCGCCGCGAGTAGTCTTTTTCGGCTTGCCCATGTTTGTTTTCTACCTCGCCATCGCCATTTTGGCAATGCGGTCGCACAGTTCGTCGAAGTCGATTCCTATTTTCGCGGCCGCCTTTGGAAGCAGCGAGTGGCTGGTGAAGCCCGGGATCGTGTTGATCTCCAGCATCCAGCCGACGCCGTTCTCATCCAGCATGAAGTCGACGCGGCTCATGTCTCGGCAGCCAAGGCAGTGGTGCGTGGCCAGGGCGTTTGCCTGGAGCGTTGCGACGGCAGCGGCGTCCAGGCCGTGATCGAAGGTGTAGGTCGTGCCCGCGTCGTCGGAGTACTTGGCGCGGTAGTTGTAGAACTCGCCATCCGGCAGGATCTCCAGCACGGGCAGGGCCTGGTCGCCGAGTATGCCGACGGTAAGCTCGCGGCCCTTGACGTAGCGTTCGAGCATGATCCGGCCATACTTGTCCAGCAGGGCCTCCAGGGCCTCGTCGCGCTGGGCGTGGGTGCGGGCCAGGACGACGTCGACGCTGGAGCCGCCGTCGATGGGCTTGAGCACGACGGGCACGTCGAGCTCGGTCAGCCGCTTGGCGACCTGGGCGGGTTCGTGGAACTCCTCGATGATCATCCAGTCGGGCGTCGGCAGGCCGAGGCGTTTGACGGCCTGCTTGGTGGCGGCCTTGTCCATGGCCAGCTTGCTGGCCCGCGGCCCGGAGCCGGTGTAGCGGAGGCCCGCGTTTTCGCAGAGTTCCTGGACCTCGCCGGACTCGCCGAACTCGCCGTGCAGGGCGATGAACACCACGTCGACTTCGGGTCGCTTAAGGGCGGAGGTGTCGGTCGGGTTGATGTCGGCCCGGCAGACCTTATGCCCGCGTCGCTCCAGCGCGTCGGCGACGGCGGCGCCGCTGAGCAGCGAGACGTCGTGTTCGCTCGACGGCCCGCCCATCAGGACGGTGATGTCCAGCACGTCGGCCGGCGCATTATGTCGCATTTGGCAGCCATCCTTGGCCTTGGAAACGCAGTCCATTTACCACACCTCGATTTCCAGCTCCAGGTAGACCTCGTTTTTCTTGTAGACCGTCTCGCGGATGACGTTGATGAGCTTGAGCACGTCGCTGGCGCGGGTGCCGTTGTCGGCCAGGATGAAGTTGGCGTGCTTCAGCGAGACGTGCGCCCCGCCGACGCGCTTGCCCTTCAGGCCGGCGCGGTCGATCAAGGCCCCGGCCGAGAGGCCCCGCGGGTTCTTGAAGATGCACCCGGCGTTCCGGCTGCCCAGCGGCTGGGTGTTCTTCTTGTATATCCAGATCTGCTTGACCTGCTTGAGGATTCTGTGGGGGTCGTCCTCGGAGAGCCTGAACTCGGCGGCCAGGATGAACGGGGCGGTTATGTTGGTCCAGCGGTAGGCGAAGGCCAGGTCGCCGCGGTATCGCGTGAAGACCTCGCCGTCGGCGCTCATGACTTCGACGGACTCGACGGCGTTTCCGATGTCGCCGAAGACCCCTCCGGCGTTCATTCGCACGCAGCCGCCGACGCTGCCGGGAATGCCCGTCAGTGCCTCCAGGCCGCTTCTGCCCTCGCGTACGCAGCGAAGCACGAGCTTGCCCATGTCGGCCCCGGCGGCGGCGCGGATGCCCACATCCGTCGGGCTTACATCGGCGAACTCGCCCTGGCACAGGCGGATCACGGCGCCCTTGATGCCCGCGTCGTCGACCAGCAGGTTGGCGCCCCGGCCCAGCACGCGCATGGGCACGCCGGCCTGGCGGCAGGCCGTAACGACCTGGCGCAACTGGTCGACCGTGTGCGGCTCGATGAGGAACTCCGCCGGGCCGCCGATGCGAAGCCACGTCTCGCCGGCCAGGGGGTAGTCCCGCTTAACTATCTTTTCCAAGCCAGCGAACGATTTCATCCGCCACTTCCCAGATATTACCCGCGCCCATGGTCACCACGAGGTCCCCGGCGCCGAGGCGCTGGCGCAGGTGCTCGACAATCATGTCAAAGGTCTTGATGTAGGTCGCCGTCCCGCCGTGCAGCCGGATCTGCGCGACAAGGTCCTGGGAGGAAATGTAATCCTTCTCCAGCTCGCTGTCCCGCACGAAGTATATGTCCGGCACGACCACCTCGTCGGCCAGGGCGAAGCTCTTGGCGAAGTCCTTCAGCAGGAACCTCGTCCTGCTGTGCTGGTGTGGCTGGAAGACGCACAGCAGCCGGCGGGGGCGGTAGAAGTCCCTGACGGCCCGCAGCGTCGCGGCGATCTCGGTGGGGTGGTGGGCGTAGTCGTCCACCACGGTTATCCCGTCTGACTCGCCCTTGAGCGTCATCCGGCGATGCGCGCCGCGGAAGCCCGGCAGCAGTTCGGCGATCTGCCGGCCGGTAAGCCCCGCGTGATGCAGCAGGGCGGTGGCGGCAAGGCAGTTGTAGACGTTGTGCATGCCCGGCAGCGGGACGTCCAGCCGGCAGAACTCGCCGCCGTTGAGCATGATCGCTGCGCGGTAAAGCCCGCGATGTTCCGATATGTCCACGCCCCGCCAGGTGCAGCCCTCGGAGAGCCCGAACGTCTCGACCTCGCAGGTGGCGTTTTGCACGGCCTCCATGGCCTTGCGGTCGTCGCCGTTGACGATGATCGCGCCCGAAAGGGGCACCAGGGCCGCGAAAGCCTTGAAAGCCTCGACGATCGCGTCGAGGTTGGCGTAGCAGTCTAGGTGGTCTTCCTCGACGTTCAAAATGGCCGCGTACCGCGGGCAGAGGTTCAGGAAGCTGCGGTCAAATTCGCACGCCTCGGCCACGAAGTGGCGCCCGTCGCCGACCCCGCTTGGCCCGCCAAGCTGCGGCACCGTAGCGCCGATGACGAAGCTGGGATCGACGCCCGCCTCGTGCAGCACGTAGGCCACCATCGCCGACGTCGTGCTCTTGCCGTGCGTGCCGGCAATGGCGATGCCCGTCCGCTCGGCCATCAGCCGGCCTAGCATCTGGCTGTACTTGATCACCTCGATGCCGCGAGCATGTGCGGCCAG
The DNA here is from genome assembly GCA_964402305.1 of uncultured Planctomycetaceae bacterium. Lineage (GTDB taxonomy): Bacteria > Planctomycetota > Phycisphaerae > SM23-33 > SM23-33 > JAUWQU01. Next base: position 4,582 of record CAYOBS010000266.1, read on the forward strand.
CAACTCGGGGTTCTGGTCGTGGATTGCCGCCGAGCGGACGACCAGGTCACACTGCTCCGGGATGTTCCCGGCGCACTGCCCGACGCGGACGTCGGCGCCGCGCTGCCGCAGGCGGTCGATAGCCCCGCCGCTGGCGTTGTCCGACCCGCTGACGATCGCCTTGCGCTCCAGCAGCATGTTGGCCAGAGCGCGCATGCCGGACCCGCCGATGCCGATGAGATGAATCCGCCGCCCGGCAAAACTCCGCGCGGAATCCTGGCATTGAACATTAGGACTCTCGATGCTCTTGGGGGTCTCCATGCCTTCACGCATACTACCCGCTCCAAATCGTCCGTGTCAAATGAGGGCGCAACACATCCCACAACCTATATCGCCCGGCCGGGACGTTTTTCTTTATCGGGAATCGAGGGAATCCGATTGCGGATTGCGGATTTGGGAAGGGATTGGTGACCGACCGATTGCGGATTGCGGATTGCGGATTGCGGATTGCGGATTTGGGAAGGGATTGGTGACCGACCGATTGCGGATTGCG
>CAYOBS010000267.1:0-5097 GCA_964402305.1 uncultured Planctomycetaceae bacterium
ATCGGCCGGTGGACGGCAAAGTGATCGAGGACATCCCGGGGATCGAAGCTCCTCACCTCGCCGCCGATGCGAACCGGGAAACTGGAAGCGTCGAAGAGGCTGATCGCACCCACGCCCGATTGACCGGCGGTGAGGTTCGTCCAGAACTCGCGAAACCCGCAGCCCAGCGGCGAAATAATCCCGAGACCTGTGATCACCACTCGCCTCATGCCGCCTCCAGGAGAAAGACCGCCTGGCCGCTCGCCCGGCCGGGGCAGGGGCCGGCGGCGCCGAGAGCCTGCTGGACAAGCTCCAGGCCGGGTACAAGGTCCGGCTGTACGAGTTTGCCCGGCGGTGTACCCCGATAGACGAATCGTCTGTCCGGGACGCGGCGGAGGCCGCCGCGATGACGGTTGGCCCGGCCTCGAGGGACACAGCCCAGATTGCGGCCGACGCTCCAGGCGCCTGGGGCTCATCCGCCGGCGAGCAGGTGACGGACCTGGCCGGGGCAATCGTCCAGGTCTCGTCCGAGATGTCAGGCCGGCAGTTGGCGGGGATTGTCGTGCTGACCGACGGACGGCATAACGGCCCGGCGGCGGCCGAGCCGCTGGCTGCCCAGCTTGGCCTGGCAAGGGTGCCGATCTGCTCGGTGTTGATGGCTCCTTCGCGGCCTCCGCGCGACGCGGCGGTGCTGGCGATCGACGCGCCGCAAACGGTTGTCCATGGGGACAAGCTGCTCGTCCAGGCGGAGCTTAAGCTCGACGGCCTGGCCGGGCGGACGGTCGAGGTCGCCCTGATGGACGGCCGGCGAAAGGCGGCGTCGCAGGCCGTCCGCGTGCCCGACGACGCCGAGAGCTGCCGCCCGCGAGTGCTGCTGGCCGATGAGCCCGCCGGCGAGGCCCTGCGCAGCTACACGGTGCGAATCGCCCCGCAGGACGGTGAGGCCTTCGCCGACAACAACTACCGCCCGCTAACCGTCAACATCACGCGCCGGCAGATGAGGCTGCTGATAATCGACGACCGCCCGCGTTGGGAGTTCCGCTACCTAAGGGGCATGTTCGACGGGCGGGATCGCAACGTGGTGCTCCAGTACGTCCTGCTGCATCCCGACAACATCGCCGATAGCCCGCCGAGGCCGGCAGTTCCCGCCTCGGCTGCCAGGCCCGCGGGCCAGGCCGAGGCCACCGCCCCGCCGGCAAGCGCCGATGAGTGGATGAAGTTCGACGTGATCGCCCTCGGCGACGTGCCGCCCGGCGCGATGAAGCCCTGGCAGCTCGACGCGTTGCGGCGGTTCGTCACCGACCGTGGCGGCACGCTGGTCGTCATTGCCGGGACCAACTTCATGCCGCACGCCTATGCCCGCACGCCCCTGGAGGAGATACTCCCCGTACGCTTCGCCGCGAGCGACAAGCCCGTCGACGGCAGTTCACAGGCCGGCCTTCGCATCGCCGTCACCGCCGAGGGGCGAGAGCATCCCGTGATGTTCCAGAAGGTCCAGCCCCAGGACAATAACGCGGTCTGGGCGTCGCTGCCGCCGATCTACTGGCGGCATCCGTCGCTGGCCGCCAAGGAGGGCGCGACGGTGCTTGCCTACGCCGAGCCGCTCACCCGGCCGGACTTCCTCCGCACGCCGACGACGGGGGAGTCCGACAACGAGCCGCTGCTGCGCCAGCGCGACGCACAGCGGCGGGCGTTCCAGCGCGAGAACCCGCTGATCGTGCTGCACAACGTCGCGGCCGGGCGGGTGATGGCACTGTGCTTCGACAGCACGTGGCGGATGCGGTACCGCGCTGGCGACACGTACCACCACCGTTTCTGGGGCCAGGTGATGCGCTGGGCCACGACCGACAAACTCGCCGGCGGGACGGACCACGTCCAGCTCGGCGCCGACCGCACCCGCTACGAGCCAGACCAGGCCGTCCGCGTCCGGGCTCGCATCGTCCGGGCGGACCTCTCGCCGGTGCTCAGCCAGGATGTCGCGGTGAAGCTCTACCGCGGCGAAAAGCTCGTGATGAGGCGGCGGATGGAGTACCAGCCCAGTTCGGCCGGGATGTACGAGGCCACCCTCGGGGTTCTGGCGAGCGGGAAGTATCGCGTCGAGCTCGAGGCCCCCCAGGCCGAGCCGATCCTCACGATGGACAACGTTTCCGCGGTCTGGGCCGAGTTCGCCGTGGACCCCGTCGGCTCGGCGGAGGAGTTGGAGCTTTCGGCCGACGCGGCCCTGCTGGGCCGACTGGCGAGCCTGTCCGGCGGCGTGGTGCTTCAGCCGGACGAGGCCGATCAGCTTATCGACGCGCTGGGCCCGCGGAGCCTCACTAGCCGCCAGCGGCGGGAGCTTCGCGTGTGGGATTCCTGGCCGCTGCTGACGCTGATCCTCGCCGCCGTCAGCGCCGAATGGATCATTCGCAAACGAAAAGGACTGACGTAGGAAGAGGTAGTGATCTGTCAAAGTTGATTTGACGGGGTGCCACACCCAAGCGGAGCAAGGCGGAGCTTGGGGGTGTCCCGGAAAGCACCCCCAAGCCGCAAACGGCGCGGCTTGGGTGTGGCACCAGGCCCAAAGAGTCAACTTTGATGGATTAGTAGTAACTAACAGGCAGCAGGCAGTAGTGACATAACAAGACTATGGCTGAGATTCGTGACAACCAGGTGCCCGAAGCGATCGTCCGGAGGCTGCGCGGCGTGATTGGCCGCGGCCGGGCGGTAGCGCTTTTGCGCGGCGCGGCCGCGACGCTCGCGGCGGCAACGGCGTGCGTGCTTGCCGTCATGGGTGTCGATTACCGGGTTGTCATATTCTCAAACGCCGCCAGGTGGTCGATGTCGCTTGCCGCGCTCGGCGCTACGCTGCTGGCGGGGCTGTGGCTGATCGCCAGGCCCCTTGCGCGGAGGCGGGGACTCACCGCCGCCGCCAAGGCCGTCGAGAGCCGCCACCCGCAGTTTATGGAACGCCTCACTTCGACCGTCGAACTGCTGACCAGCACCGACTCACCGGCGCTTCGAGGGTCGGATGAGCTTATCGCCGCGCTGGCGGCCCAGGCCTCGTGCGACGCCGAGGCCCTCAATCCAGGCCGGGAAATAAGCTTCCGCGGGGCCGCCTGGCCCATTGCGGCCGCGGCGGCCCTGCTGGGCGTGCTGGCGGGGCTGCTGGTCCTCTGGCCGCAGCAGGCGGGGATGCTGCTGCGGCGGGCGATGCTGCAAAACGTCAGCCGGGTCTCAGCCACGTCGCTGAAAATCACCCGTGTCGACGCCGCCGACCTCAAGGCCTGGAACCGCGACGGGATCGACTACGTCATGCTTGACGGCGGCAGGCTCCACGTGGAGCTGACCGTTGCCGACCAGGCTGTCACCAAGGCCCAGTTCCGCAAGAGCGACTTGGCGGGCGGACCCGACAGCGTGTCTTCAATGGCCAATCTGGGCGAAGGCCCCGACGGCAGCCGGCGCTTCGGCATTACCTGCCCGCCCGCGCGGGGGTCCCTGCGGTTCCGCCTCGGGGCCGGCGACGCTCTGACGCGGTACTACGGCGTTCGCGTCGTGCCCGCCCCGGCCGTGCGGGGCATCGACGTGAGAATCGACTACCCCGCGTACGCCAGGCGGTCCGCCGAGTGCACCACCGACGTCGCCGGCGACATCGCAGCCGTGGCAGGCTCGAAGGCCACGATATCCGTCCGCGCCGCGGCGCCGCCGGCCAAGGCCGAGTTTGTGGTCGGCGGCAGGAGCTATCCCGCCCGGACCGGCGCCGCACCCGACGGTTCGAGCGTGTATGAGTACAGCTTCGAGCTGATAAGGGGACCCAAGTACCGATGGTCGGTCAGGCTCACCGACGAGTACGGCTTTACCAATCCGCCGGCCCAGCACGCTATCGAGGTCCTGCCGGACTGCCCGCCGCTGGCGGCGCTGACCGCGCCCCCACGGGGCCCAAGGCCGGCCCAGGCGCGGCTGAAGCTCAAACCCACCGACCGCCTGAGCGTGGCGTATCGCGCTGCCGACGACTTCGGCATCTCCTCGGCGGCGCTGGAGGTCGAGGCGGACGGGCGCAAGTACACGCCGATAAAGCTCGCCGCCGGGCCTACGACGATGCCGGCCCGGACCCCCGTTTGGGGACCCCAAGGGCCGGCCGATGCGCCGCCGGCCTGCATCGAAGGCGTGACCGTCCTCGACCTGGCCGCCATGGACCTCCAGGGCGCCAGGCAGGTGACCGTTCGTGTCGTGGCCGCGGACTGGCTGCCACGCGAGCTTGGCGGCCCCGGGCGCGGCGCCAGCGAGCCTTGCGTGATTGACATCGACGCCGGCGCCCCAAGCTTCGCCGAGCAGGTCGTCCAGGCCGCACAGAAGCACCTGGGCGAGATCCTCCAGGCCGCCATGATGGAACTGGAAAAGTCCCGCGAGGACTCCGCGCCGCTGCGGCGCATCGTGCCAAAGAGCAAGGACCTCACCGAGGCCGCCGTAACGAGGGTGGACCGTCTTCGCGGCCATCTCGCCGCGGCCGAGACCGTCCTGCGGGATGCCATCGACGCCAATGCCGCCGCGGCCTTCGAGGCCTTCAATGAGAAGATCAATGCCATCGCCGACGAGCACGTCGCCAAGGCGCTGCAACTGGCCGGGTTGATCAAGATCTTCGACGACCCCAATCAGCGGGGCGCCGCCGCCGACGAGGCGGACTTCCAGGTCGACCGTTCGATCTCGCTGGTCAACGACCTGCTTAAGGACCTCGCCGCCGCCGGTGCCAAGGCGACGCGCGACCTGGGCCCAAACGGCCTGGCCCGCGTGGCAGCCCAGGCCCCGGGCGGGGCCGGGCCGATGATTACCGACAGCTCGGCCGCGGCCCTGGCTAAGCTGGGCATCGCCCCGGCGGATTGGGCCCGCCTGCCGGGCAAGCTGCGAGACCAGTTGCTCCAGGCCGCCCGCTCCGACGGACCGCGGGAGTACCGCGAACTGATCCGCGGATACTTCCAGGAACTCGCCCGACGCGGCGCAGACGGCGCCGCCGATGGCGAGGGAGGCAGGAAACCATGATGAACGACAAGGACAACGTGAAAGGCGGCGTTCACAGCCTGCGGATTGCGGATTGCGGATTGCGGATTGCGGATTGGGGATCGGGGATTGGGGACCCTGCTCCGC